>PWOI01000197.1 GCA_003557485.1 Elusimicrobiota bacterium
AGAGCAATACGATGAGTCAACGGGGGGAGGTACTGGATTTAAATTCTACGAAGTCACCCCCCACGCCCTTTATTATACCGTAGGCTGGGCCGTAAGCACCTATTACGACCGTAAGCAGCATATGAAAAAAATGATAAAAAAAGCTATGAAAACAGATTTCTCGTGGAAAAGGGAATCTCTCTCATACATTGACGCCTATAAAAAAGCCATTCAAATAAAAACCAGCCGCTAATAACTAAATTCCTGCTGCGGATGGTTTTTTTTAATAATCTCTGCAATTATATTAAGAAAATCAACAGCACTATCCAAGACATCTTCTGCTTCTTTTTTGCTGCACGGGATTTCAGGTTCATAAAGGAATTTGTGTCGGGATTTTCGCATATAATCATATATATTAATCAGGGTAGAAAAATCGGGACCTAAAAAAGCATCGCAAAATCTGACAATATTCTTATGTTTGTCTTTATGTTTAGCCCGATAACCCTGACTGTTCATTAAAGCAAGCCCGCAGTGAAGCATAGAATTATATGCATAAGTGAAAGCACATTCTTCATCAATATCAAGATTTCTTTTTGCAGTCTGCAGATCTTTTCCTGCCCGTTTCATTAGATTATCTATTGAAACGTAATCAACAGGAGCTTTTAAAATTAAACCGGCCTTAGTCAAAGAGGAAATTGTATCTTTATAAATCATTAGGGCTCCCAATTAAAAATATTTTTTTATCACGAAGGACTTCTTTTAAAAACTCCCGGGTAATTTTTTTGTTATTAAATTCTTCTTTAGTATAAATAGTAAAGTTAATTTCTCTGCCAAATTTATTTTCAAGGGGTTTAATAGCATTGATTATTTCCGAAGTCTTTGGATTCCCGATAATCATTAAATCAATATCGCTTGAAAAAGTAGTTTTATCTTTTGCAAAAGAACCGTATATAAAACAGACATTAATATTTTTAATATTAATCAGACTTCTCTTAATTTTTTCTGTGATTCCTGCGGATTTCTTGATAATGCTTCTAATCTCATTATACAGAGGATGGTTTTTATTGAGCTTATAATATAATAAATTACCCGCTTTTTCTGTTAAAAAAAAGTTGTCAGAAGATAATTTTATTAATTCACGCCTGATATTCCCTGCTGAGTAACCCAGTATTCGCTCCAGCTCGCGAAGATAATATTTTTTATCAGCATTATTAAAGTAAAGGGTAAGAAGATCCTGCCGCAGTTTTGATTTAGTTATATATATATTGTTTAGCATGTTGGACTCCTTTTTGACTACAATTGTACTCATTAAAGAGTACAATGTCAAGTAGATAGCAGAAATTTTAATCTGTAAACTGCAATTTGCGCTTCAAACACCGTAACTTTGAGAAAGAATTGCTCATTTGCAGCAGATTTTGTTTCTGAAGGCAAAGGTTGTATAATAAAAATATGAAAACGATAAAATTCTTTATTTTAACCGGAGTTGCCGTTTACGTAATAATGCTGCTCTATTTTATCCTTGGCCAGTCCGGGTTTATTTACTTTCCATCGGGCAATATTGTTGCAACCCCCGCAAATGCAGGGCTTGAATATGATGACCTGCGTATAGAGACATCCGACGGCGTTGATATATCGGCCTGGTTTGTTCCTGCTGCAGATCGCCGCGGAACCCTGCTCTTCTGCCACGGCAATGCCGGTAATATATCTCATAGGATAGATAGCATAAAAGTTTTTAACAGTCTCGGCCTGGATGTCCTTATATTCGACTACAGGGGCTACGGGACCAGCTCAGGGTCTCCCTCCGAAGAGGGGACCTATCTTGACGCGCTTGCTTCCTACAGATACCTGACTGAAACTTTAGGCATACCGGATTCGGAAATAGTTCTATTCGGACGATCCCTGGGAGCTTCGGTGGCTGCCAGGCTTGCATCCCGTAATCCGGCGGCAGGCCTTATCCTTGATTCGGCCTTTACATCAATAACGGATCTGGGAGCCGAACTTTACCCACTTATACCTATAAGACATATTTCCAGGTTCAGCTACAATACAACTGAATATCTCAAGGATGTAAAAGCCCCGGTTATGGTTATACACAGCTCCGATGACGAGATTATACCTTTCAGACACGGAGAGAGGATTTACAGCTCCATCTCCGGTGAAAAGAAGTTCCTCCGGCTAAGGGGTTCACACAATGACGGTTTTGTAAGGTCCTCTCCGAATTATATAAACGCCGTATCCGGTTTTCTTGATACTGCTTTATAAATAGTGCAACTAAATGTAAACTACTACTTGACATATAGTATCCAGAAACTAAACCCGGACTTCCAAATACAATATATGGATTTCAGTTATAATAACTATATAGCAGGTTAAAAGGTAATGATAGAATAAAAACTTTTATGAACAGAAAAATAACAGTTAATGATCTGATGCAGAAGAACTACCAATACACTCTCTCGGAGCCCATAGGTAAAAACTTCTCCCCTGAATTCAAACCTGAGCTTACTCCGGCCCAGATGCTTGAAATGGGTGTTTTCGGAGGTAAGTATATGACAGACTGCCGGGATGAGTTCCCTGAGTCCTGGTTTAAAAAGGCCAAGCTCTGTCACGAAAGGCATAATTCGGAGCTTAACTTCTTTAAAGTAAATGCCTCCCAGCCCTTATCTTACTGGAGAAAGAAGGGGTGGATTTATAAGGAAGACCCCCGGGGCTGGTTTCAGTGGTACTGCAGATACTATATGGGCAGAAGATGCCCCGATGACGAGCGGCAGATAAAACGCTGGAAAGCCATAAAGCGTCATAAGGCCCAGATTAAAAAGAACTGCTCCCCGGGTGACTTCTTATGCCGCCCTAAACAAAGACAGGTACTTCTTCACTGGGCCTATGACAGCCGCAAGTTATAGCGCATAAATCGTTTCTTTGAGTTTTAATCAGAACTTTTAAATAACAAGTGAGATTAACTCACCAGGAAAGACCTCTAATTATTGTTTTCCGAAATATTTATTGTAAACTCGTGAAGTTTCAGCGCCTTCAGAATTTTTATCAAAGAAATCAACTTTATATTATAACCTCTTTCTATCCGTGATATGTCAGCCTGTGTCATCCCCGCCATATTTGCCAGATCCTTCTGAGTAAAATTTGATTTACTCCTGGCCGTTCTGATTCGGCTGCCAATTTCTGCAAGAGTCTTACTTGGCCTGGGTTTCAAATCTATTTTTGCGCTCTCTTCGTATATAGTTTCCCACCAGGCCAGGAAATCTGCAGCGCGGGCGGTTTTTTTCCAGTATTTTCTTATTTTCGGCCAGGTGTGAATAAAAGTTTCTTTATTCACATACTCAAAAACTTCTTTAGCATTATCGCATCGGGACAATAATGTTGTCATTACCGGTATATATTTCGGATGATCCGGGTTCCTTAAAATATGGGGTATTTTATTTAATGTTTCCTGGTTAAAATCCCAGAAATATTTTTTAACGCTCATTATATTTGTTCTCTTATAAACATCTTTATTTCATCGTCTAAATACTTAATCATTCTGGATGAATCAAATTTTTTGTCATATATATCCAAATCTAAGATGTTGATTTTTAAATCCTGCCTGGAATATGACCTGTACCATGTTACCATTCCTCTTTGCTGCTGGCCGGGCATTTTTTGTAAAAATTTATGCAGTGGACTGATCTTTAAAGATAAACAATACAGGTCATAAACATCTTTTTCGGCATTTCTCCAGGTGGGTATTTGTCTGCCTATTTCGTTCTTTGCCGAAAATGTGCCGGCTACAGCCATTATTTTCTGATAGTATATATGCTCTATATCATATACGGGAATATTATTTATTTTTTTTATTAAAGGCTCACTGAAAAACACATCTTCAATAAAATCCAGTTTGAAAAATAACCCGGGTTTAATCTCGGTAAAATAAAACATAACCCTGGCCCTGTTTTCTGTCTTAAACTCGTTATCAAAATCAATTTTCAATTTTGTTTTGCGTTCAAAATTATTAACCAGTTTTTCAATATCAGCACTGTTATAGTCAACGCTGAAAAAATCTAAATCGCCTGAAAATCTATGATGTAAATAACATAACTCTAAGGCCGTTCCCCCTGCAAGGGCGAAACGGCAATTTTCCCGCGCGAACTCCTCCAGTATTAAATTTTGAATTTTTCTTATATCTTTTTGCATATAACCCTTATGTGCTTAAAAACATATTCCTTATGTGCTTAAACATATAATAATATAATTGTTTTTTTTTCAAAATATATTAATCGATTTACAAGTAATAAGGGATGGTTATATAATAAAAGGATGCCGTTTTGTTAATGATAAAGAATATGCAGAATTTGAACAAAAATTAAAAAGATGGAAAAAGCTCTTATAGCTTTTTTAGTTCCGTCATTATTCTTAATATTAATTTTTAAAGAGATTAACTGCCACCCAGATTCGCATAAACATATCCCAGTTTGTAAGCAAGGTAAACCTTCTCCAGGGTATTCAGATCCTCACTCTCGGAAATGTCTCGTATCACAGCAGCCTTCTCATTTCCATCCTCCAGGCATTTTTCAATAATTTTAACTATTTCTTTATCTTTCTTTTTTGTGATTCCAAGTAATTCTCTATAATTGTTGGACATGGTTCCTCGAATAAAAATTTATTCTTATTGTCTCCCAATTTCCTTAAACTGCAACTCTCTAAAACTAAAAGTTGATAGACCACCTCCCTTGTTTTAAGTTTTGTCGGGAAACAATAAAAAAACCCGCACACGTGTGCGGGCTTGAGGCAAGTTTTACTATATAATACTATCCCGACTTTTTAGCACATTTATATAGCGGAGCAATATGCCTCAAATCACCGCTATAACAATTAATAATACAGAAACAGTTAGTTTGTCAAATTTTCCGATAAATATTAAAGAGATTAACGAATATAGGATATTCATATAAATAAAGCGTACTATATTATCGGTATATGAAAGATGTTTAAATTAGGGAGTTACTGTTAGTTTGTATCCTGCGTGGGCAGCCAGCCCCTTCGGGGCGAACCTTTTTAAAATCATAAGAGCCTACTCCCTCCACCCTCCTTAAATCCGCCTGCTCGCCGTTCCTCGCACTCTCGCGCTCGGCTCCG
>PWOI01000169.1 GCA_003557485.1 Elusimicrobiota bacterium
AGGTGGAAGAAGCATATTACACCCTTATAAAAGAAGAAGAGACAATAGCTGCCCTTGAGAAAAACGTGCGTCAGGCCGAAGAAGCTTTCAATATGGCCGAGAGACGATACCGCGACGGGCTTATAAGCAACCTTGAGTTTATGGATACGGAACTTGACTATATGCAGGCCAGAATAAACCTGTTAAGGTCCAAGGCCGATTACATAATAGCAAAGAGCAGGCTTACGCTTGCATCCGGAGGGAGATAAAATGAAAAAAACCAAAATTATAGTGATATTGCTTGCGCTTTCGCTGGCGGCCCTTGCCGTGCTTCGCATTCGCGAGGTGCGTCAGCAGGATGAGTCTCCTGTATCACGCGACACCAGGGGTATAGCTGTCCGTACTGAATATCCTCGGATAGGAAATTTAAAGGTCACGCGGTCTTTCACAGGCGAGGTTTCAGGAAGCGACCAGGCTGTTGTATATTCCGAAGCACCGGGGCGGCTTCGCAGTTACCGGGTAACGGAAGGAGAGAAAGTAAAAAAGGACCAGGTTATAGCGCTTATAGACCGCGAGATGACCGGTATGGATTTTGAACAGTTAAGGGTCAGGGCTCCCATTGACGGGACTGTTACCCGGCTTTATCTTGGACGCGGAGATACGGTAAACCAGCAGACCCCTCTTGCGGTTGTTGCTGACCTTAAGAAAATCAAAGTTTCTTTTCACATACCCGAAAGAGACCTGGGGCTTGTTAAAAGAGGAAATACTGCGATGCTTAGGGTAGATGCCTGGCCCGGAAAAAACTTTGAGGGTTCGGTAGAGCGCATCGCCCTTTCACTTGAAAGATCCAGCCGCAGCGCTTATGCGGAGGCTGTTTTTGATAACAGCGGCCGCGCTCTTATGCCCGGTATGTTTGCGGAAGTGGAAGTTGTATCACAAATTATAGAAGACGCTCTTCTTCTTCCTGAGAGCGCGGTACTGCGTGATCCATCAGGTGAGTGCCTATGTGTCTTTATTGCCGCAGATGAAAAAGCTGTCAGAAAAATTGTTGAGACAGGTTTCAGTCAGAACGATATAATACAGGTGGTCTCCGGCCTGGAACCGTCAGACAATGTTATAGTGGAAGGACAGGAATTTCTTGAAGACGGCCAGGCGATAAGAATAATAGAATGAAATTATACGAAAAAGCAGTAAAGAGAAAAGTAACATTCATAATGATGTTTGTTGCCGTAGTGGGTTTCGGTATTGTATCTCTTTTTCAGCTCAAGCCCGAGCTTCTCCCCGATATATCGATTCCGGCTGTTACGGTGTTGCAGACATATTCCGGTGTCGGACCCGTAGAGATGGAATCGCTCATAACCCGGCGCATAGAACAGGCCGTTTCTGCTGTCAGCAGGGTTGAAAATGTATCATCTTCCGTACAGGAAGGAAGGTCTACCACAGTTGTAGAGTTTCAGTGGGGAACAGATATGGAGGCGGCTGTAGCGGATATCAGGGAAGCTATGGACAGGGCCCAGCGCCTTCTGCCTGATGATGCGGATTCTCCTTTTATTTTTAAATTTGATTTCTCTGCTATGCCTATAATGATGATAGGCTTGAGCGGGCCTTTTGACCGCGCCCGTCTGAGGCAGCTCTCCGAAGATATAGTGGAACCTCGCCTTGAGAGCGTTGACGGGGTAGCGGCTGTCAATACAGGAGGCGGCCGCAGCCGCGAAATAAGAATTGAACTGGATAGAAACAGGGTGGAGTCCCTGGGAATACCTGTGGGAAGCGTGATCTCCGCGGTAGGGAGCGACAATATAAACCTTCCGGGCGGCAGCGTGAAAACATCAAAGAGTGAATATCTTTTCCGCACCTCAAACGAATTCCGGAATTTAAGTGATATAGAGAATGTAACCCTTACTGTACGGGATGGAGTGCCGCTGACAGTAAGAGATATTGGACAGGTCAGGGATACCTTGAGCGATAGAGTCAATGAGATGACAATTAACGGTGAGCCGGGGGTAATGGTAACTGTGCAGCGCCGCTCCGGAGCAAATACGGTTGAAGCATCAAGGAATGTAAGAGAAGCGCTTGATGACATAAGACGGGAATTACCTGCCGGCGTGGATTTTGATGTGGTTATGGACAGCGCGGAGTTTATAGAGCAATCTATAGATAACCTTGCAAATATAGCTGTCCAGGGAGGGATTCTTGCTGTTTTAATACTTTTTTTCTTTTTGCGTAATATACGGGCGACTTTAATAATAGCCATATCAATACCGGTCTCTATTGTGGCAAGTTTTACTGCCCTGCGCGCCGGCGGAATAACGCTTAATATAATGTCTCTTGGCGGACTTGCGCTTGCGGTGGGAATGCTTGTGGACAATTCTGTCGTTGTACTTGAGAATGTTTTTCGCCACAGGGAAGAGGGGCATACTCCGGATGAAGGAGCCGTATGGGGGACTCACGAGGTGGCAATGCCTATAGTCGCTTCCACGTTGACTACCATTGCGGTGTTTCTTCCTATTTTCTTTGTTCCTGGGATAGCAGGTATTTTTTTTAGGGAGCAGGCGCTTACGGTTACTCTTTCTCTGACAGTATCTCTATTTGCAGCCCTGACACTAATTCCTCTTTTGAGCTCTCTTCTTCTTAAAAAAGCGGTCAAACCGCCTTCGTCGGGTCTGGGTGCTAAGATAACTTCGCTGCTTGATTCTTTTGAGGGGGTTTATGAAAAAACACTTAGCTGGTCCCTGAACCACAGGAAGATTGTTGTTCTGACAGTGGCTGCCGTTTTTATAGGTTCTCTGCTTGCGATTTATCCTCTCCGGTGGATTCCGTCGGAGTTTATGCCAAGAGTTGACGACGGAAATATAAATATAAATATAGAACTTCCGGTAGGAACAAGGCTGGAAGAAACTATAAAAAAAACAACGGAAGTGGAAGGGATTGCTATCGGTGAAATTGAAGAGATTGAAACCTCCCGCGCGCGCATAGGCCCGGCCGGATTTATATTCGGAAGCAGAACCGGGTCTCACGTTTCGCAGGTATCTCTAAATCTTATACCTGCAAGCCAGCGCAGCCGGTCCCAGGATGACATTGTAGAAATACTGAGAACAAAATTTTCGGATATTACCGGTGCAAGGGTCAGAGTGGGAAGCGGAGGCGGTATGAGAATGATGGGGGGAAGCGAAAGCCCTATAGAGGTTGAAATATACGGTTTTGACCTGGATACGGTTGCTTCCCTTGCAGAAAGAATAACTTCAATAATAGAAGATACTCCGGGTACTACAAATGTTCAGATGGGGATTGAAGACAGGCGGCTGGAATATGCGATGAGCGTTGACCGGAGGAAGGCCGGGCCTCTGGGCCTCACGGCCAGGGATATTTCATCCCAGGTAGAAGCATATATGCTTGGACGGACAGTAGGGTTTTACAGGACCGGAGAGGACGAACATCCCATAACTGTCCGTCTTCGGGAGGAAGACCGCAGCAGCGTGATTCAGGTTGAAAACCTTCCTGTCCTATCTGCATCCGGACAGGTTGTTCCGCTTAAAAGCGTTGCCGATATATACCCGTCTGCAGGACCGGTTTCCATTAACAGGTATAATCAGCGCCGCCGGACTACAATTACCTCTGACTATACCGGAAGAGATCTGGCAGGGATAAGCAGGCAGATAGAAAACGCCATTAACAGTGAAATAGTTGTCCCGGAAGGGTTTTCCGTCAGAATGGGAGGAGAAGTTGATGACCAGCGTGAGTCATTTTTCTGGCTCGCCCTGGCTCTTTTAGGCGCAATTCTTCTTGTATATATGGTTATGGCATCCCAGTTTGAGTCTCTTCTTGACCCTTTTATAGTACTTTTTACCATACCTATGTCGTTTATAGGGGTTGTCTGGATGCTTTTCTTTACCGGGACAAGCCTCTCTGTTATATCAATTATAGGTATAATAATGCTCACAGGTATAGTAGTCAACAACAGTATAGTTCTTGTGGATTACATTAATCTTTTGAGGGCCAGGGGCCTCTCAAAGAGGGAAGCGGTAATTTCCGGCGGGCGTAAAAGGCTCAGGCCTGTGCTTATGACGGCTCTTACAACAATGCTTGCTATGACCCCTATGGCCCTGGGGTTGGGAGAGGGGGCTGAACTTAGCTTTCCGATTGCGCGTTCTCTTATAGGAGGTTTAATAGCCGCTACTTTTCTGACTCTCCTGGTAATCCCGGTTATATATACTATATTTGAATCCCGTATAAAAAGTAAGGAGAATTCGTTATGAAAGCCCTGATGATGATTTATAATGCCGCTATTGAAAGTATGGTCCTTGGATGTATGAAAGAGTGCAGCCTGAAATCATATACAAAATTCCCGGGTATACACGGCTCCGGAGAAAGCGGCGGCTCCAGGCTGGATACCCACGTGTGGCCCGGAATAAATAACGCGCTGCTGGTAGTTACTGAAGATGAGAATATACCTTCAATGCTGGAAAAAATCAGGAATTTAAAAGAGAGTTATCCGGATGAAGGTATTATGGCTTTTGTTTTTTCAGTTGAAAACAAGGTCTGATAACTATTTGCCTTCCAGCAATGATCTGTAGATTTTCAGGTATCTTTTTGATATAGCCTCTGAAGAAAACTTTTCTTCAGCCGCTCTTCTGCAGTCTTCCGGATTGATCTCTTTTATTTTTTCAATAGCCTGTAGAATCTCTTTTTCTGTTTCAACAAGGAACCCTGTCTTGCCGTTTTCTATTACCTCGGGAGCAGCGCCTCTGCGCAGTGCGATTACCGGGGTTCCGCATGCTAGAGATTCCAGAAGTTCCATCGAAAAGGGTTCTTCCCAGCTGCCGAAATGTATGGTAGCGAATGCCTTTCGGTAAAGATTATGGCGCGATTTTCTGGGAAGGTCTTCAGTTAGGCGTATATCTGTTGACTTTGTGTCTTTTCGCGGCCAGGGTTTTATGCTGCCGTAATCCTGCTGCCGGCTTCCGTAAACAACATCGATAAGGCGCCGGTTTGATTTATCAGCGACTCTTTTTGCGAGATCAATATCCTTTTTACGGTCATGGCTGCCGAAGTAGAGAAGGTAATCCTCTTTTTCGGAACCCCATTTTATTGTAGAGGTATCAACGCATTTGTAGACTG
>PWOI01000138.1 GCA_003557485.1 Elusimicrobiota bacterium
TATTTTACCTCTCCGGGCATCAGCGGAAGCCTTATGAGTGTTGCGGGCGCTGGCGGGGTAGCCGGGTTTGTAACTCTCTTTGCTCAGAGGCGTGCGGGGGCGGTGTCTGAAGGGGATGCAGTCGGGGAAGACGGGTTTGTGTTTTATGAATGGGACAGAGACCCCCGGCTGCTTGCCGAAGGCAGGTATGGACAATTGAGGCCGGTAACAGATACCTCAGATGACGAAATAAAACGGTTTAATTTAAAGCTTGAAAGGGTAAAACACACTCTCCTTCGTGAAGGTTTTTTCAATGAAAGTGATTTCGAGGTTAATATTAAAATCGTATTCCCTTCCTATAAAGCCGCATCTTTTTCCGGGGATATGATAAAAATTGATTTCCGGAGTTTCAGTAACGAGGATTTCCTTTATATTGTCATAAAGCACGAATTGACAGACCGTAAGCTTTCATCTCTGGATTCAGATATAGGGAGAACTTTCCGGGAAAACCCGGCATTGCGGGAACTCTATACATTAACTGCGGTAAATGTTCTTGAAATGATGCGCCTCAGAAATGAGGATCCTTCAAGAGCATCAGCAATGCTGGATTTCTATAGGCAGGCCGCATTCCGTAAAAGGGGAATATTTAAAATATATGAAAAGATAGTAAATGATACTTCTCATAATGACCCCTTTCTTTTTGCTCCTGAGTTGTTCCGGATGTTAAAGAGTGAGGAAGAAAAGGCCTACTTCCCATCTATGCGCCGGGCGGCGGCAAAACTCTCAAGTCTTTCAGATGAAGAGTTAAATGAAACATTTTTAAGGCTTAGACTAAGGGTTATTTATAGAGCAATAAATGAGCAGAAAGAGATTTTCAGCGGTAAAAAGTTAATCCCGCTCAATGATGTAATGCCAGGCAGTGTTCCGGTATCACTAAAGCCGTTTATGCCTTATGCGGAAGATGTCAGCTACAGTATTGACGGTGATAATGTTTTTGTAAGGGTCAGGCTTACGGATGACTTAGGAAGCGAAAAGTTTGCTTACTTTTATATGGGAGCTGACGACAATATTGAGCGTACATTGGGTAGCAGGGGAAAACTTTTCGGAAGAACATATACTGAGTGGAAGATAGCAAACCCCGGTATATTTTCATACAGGATAAGCAGTGATGAAAGTGAAAGAAGAATACTCAGGGATCGTCTTGTCAGGCTTCCTCTTTCAGAGCTTATAGGGGAAATAGGGGGAAAGGACGATGGCGGCAGGTTGAGAGAGAGAATTGAAAGTCTATTCGGCGAACTCCGTCTTGACAGAAGGCTGAGTTCAATAACCTGGCTCTATATATCCAACCTAATATTCGGCAAGAAGGTATCTTTGTCTTATAAGACGCGCGCCCTTTATAATGTTATTAACAGAATAATATTTCGGCACATTGAAAAGGTCTACCCGAAATTGTTTTTAGGGGAATTAGATTTGTCGGTGATGCCTCTGAAAGACCTTGAAATATGGCCTGTTATTGAAAACCCGGATGCCGGTCCGGCGCTTTTGAGGTGGATGAGTGTTGAAAAAATACCCGGTCATCCTGAATCTTATGCAAATGCTGATAAGGTTTCAATATCCTGGATTCTTGAATCAGTAGAAAGTAATTTTGAAAGGGGTGATAGTACGGCGGAGAAAGACAGGGTAAGAAAAGAGAAGCCGGAAGCCGGTTACAGCAGCATTGCTGCCCTTATAGGCTCTACAGTCTTCCTGATAGCTTCAATAGGGCTGGCGCATTATTTTAATGTGGAACTTGTTTCTTTAACAGAGAGCATCCGCCATTATTTTGACGCCCTGGGGATAACCGGCGCTTTACCGGACGCCGGGTTCTTATTAAAAGCTGCAGTTTTTGGAATAGGTTTCCTGGGATATATGTTTGCCGCATCTGCCGGTGAAAGGGATGGCTCTGATGAAAAATCGCGGCTGCTTAATTTTATGGAGCAGGCGCAAAAATCCGGCAGGGATGAATACTGTTTAAAAGTTTCTATAGAGCTTGCCAAAACATTGATTGAAGAGGGAGAAGAAGCGGTTGTTATGGCATCGCACGGTTCAAGATTGCCCTTTAGAGACAGGGATGGTGATGAAATTTTCCATTACTGGGTAGAGACGCCCCGGTATGTCCTGGACGCATTTCCCCAGGGGCTGGATAGTTATCGGGCGTATGTGTCTGCATACGAAGTAGACGGATTGGTAATAATTGAAAAAGATAAGCTTCTTCCACATATATATTTAACAGGCAGGCCTGCATATAGTTATGAATTGGGCCTTGATTATTCGGAGCTTGCAAAAGGTTACGGTTACCGGCGTTACGATGAGGGCCGGGCAAACCTGCTTACTTTATCCGGCATTGTTGCCGGGGCTGTTTTGGCAGCCGTATCAGGTATTTCATTTATGATAACTGTTGTCTATGCTGCCTTCTTCGCTTACACGGTTTTTAACGCTTACCGATACTTAAAAAGCCGCCGCCGCTTATCAGGTGCGGATCCGCTTCAGTGTGAAGATAAAATTAAATGGTATACTGAAACAGTCCGTAGAGCTCTTGCCGGAGTTCGTCTGCCTGAATATGTAGAAAACCGAGTTAAGGATACTCTAGTAAACCTTCTTTTGGTAGACCCTTCTCCGAATTATGAAGAAGTTGGAGGTGCTCTTGAAGGTATCAAAGGATTAAAGAAAGAAGAAATTTTTAATATTTCCAATTCTGTTGTTGAGCAGAGGATAGGGCTTCTTGTTTCCGAAAGAAAGCGGGTTTACAGGCTGCTTAAGGAATGGCCGGCGGCGGTTTCGGTTTTCGGGAGCGCCCGTCCTGAAGGTGTGGATCAGTTTAAAGTGGATGCCGAGGAACTGGGCGCCGGTATATACTCTCGAGGGTGGGCTGTAAGGACGGGAGCCGGACCGGCAATAATGGAATGGCCGCTTGCCGGGTATATATCCGCAAGGGGAGAAACGTACGGTCCGGAAAATATGACGCAGGGAAGCAGGATAGTCCTTCCTTTTGAGCAGGAGATCAATCCTTTTGAAGAGGCCTCGGATGCTTACGATATAAAATTCAGGAATTTCCCCAACAGAAAAATAGTCCTTCACGGCAACTCTTACGGAACAGTTGCTTTTCCGGGCGGTATAGGAACTATTGATGAGATATTTGAAGTTCTCCGCAGAAACAAGACTCTTGTTCTTTATGGTTCAAGGTTTTACAAACCATTTATTGATGAACTTCTCAGAATGGGAGTCCTGGAAGATGCCGGAAGAACTTTCAGGGGAAGCAGAGTTTTCCGTAACCCGCACGGGGGAGAAGTTCTAATAAGCGATGATACCGAAATTCTGCAGGATTTCCTTGAAGAAAACAAAAGTATTCCGGTCCGCTCTGACAGAAACCGTATAGATAGGGTATCTGCTGAACTGGAAAATGGCCTCAGACGTATTAACAGCCTTGAAAAAAGTGTGGTGTTTGTAGGGGTTCCGGAGGGTGAAAATCAGCTGTACCTTGAGGGTGCCCTGCGGCTTGCAGGCTACCTCATATCAAAAGGAGCGGAAATAAGGCTGGGCAGCAGGAAACTTGTTGATGTTTTTGTTGAAAACCTGGACCCGGATAAACTGCAGGCAAATATATATATCAGGGAGGGGGATACTGAACTTACAGCGCTAGAAAGACTTATAGAAGACAATAAAAGAATTGAAACTGTTTCCTCATCGGCCCAGCAGGTGTTTTTATCGGAAAACGCGCTTGCTTATGTATTCCTGCCGGACGGGCTCGGCGCCCAGAACCGGCTTTTTGATATAGCGGCTCAGATACAGACAGGCCTTATGCCGAAAAAACCGGTAATACTTCTGGGAAGGGAGTTCTGGCAGCCCCTGATTGATGTAATTGAAAAAATTACTACCGATCCCGGCGTTCTCGGGAGCGATACGCCTCTAATATCTGATGGAGATATGGATATTTTTACAGTTGTTGATACACCGGAGGAAGCCGGGAATATAATAGAGCAGGCGATGCGCTCAAGTAAGAAAAAGGCGGAAAAGAAAGAAATAACCGCATTGCCCCATACCCGGGAAAGTATATCATCTATAGCCGGGAATATAACTGAAAAGTACAGGAAGAAACGCGCCGCCGGACAGAAGACAGGACTCATTGTTGCTGTTGACGGGTTTATTGGCTCGGGTAAAAGCACTCTCTTGAAAATGCTTAAAGAAGAAATTCCGGAAACGGAATACGCGGTGTTTTTGTCAGTAGATGACTTAGGTTATAAAGAGGTTACAAAAAGGGCGGAATTGATATATTACGCAGGCGGGGTTGCAGTTGTTGAAGGCCTGGGAAGTTTTTCAATTACGCGCGGCCTTGCCGATAGGGATGGTATAGATTTTTCAGTTTTTGTGACAGCGGATTTTAGTGCAAGGTTTCGTAATATACTGAAGCGTTCGTTTTTTGATATACCTTTCGGGTGGGATTCTTTAAGCACAGATTCTTTTTCGGATAGGGCAATGGACAGGGTTGTTTTTCTTTTTGCCGGGTTTATTGCTTTTATTTCTCATAGTTTAGGGGCAGTTTGGGGAAGCGCTGTCTCCTCTATTAAAACAAATCTTGGAATGAAAAGGGTAGTTGACGATGCCGATGTAATAATTGACAGTTCAAGGGATAAAACAGCCTCCTCTTTTATACTTCTTTTATTGGCATCTGCAGCTTTAGCGGTTTCGGGTTCGCTAATTTATGCTTTCTTTCCCCAGGCAGTTTCCCTGATTGAAAATATTGTGGAATATCTTTCTGCGGTAGGAGTAACTTCACCCTTGCCGGAAGCTGCTGACGAATCCATCAGGACAGCGTCAATATCTTCTTTTTCTTTGTTGCCGGGGTTTATGCTGGCGCTGAAGTCAGTTGTTCAAGGCGGGAAGCGCCGCGAAAAAGATATAAAAGCAAGGCAGAAAACTGTATCATCCGGCTTTGAGGGGCTCCGGCTGCATAATAAAATTGCGGGAGAGGGCTTGCTTTTTATGGGCATCCCTGCAGGCAGGGAAGGTTTTACCGGGGGCCTTTCATATATCCGCCGTAATGGGTATCTATATGGCCCTGAAGATGAGGCGCTGGAGA
>PWOI01000189.1 GCA_003557485.1 Elusimicrobiota bacterium
AAAAAAACATTACAGTTTTATGGGAAAATTGTTATTCCAAGGCTGGAAAAAGATTTTGGAAACATAAAAAAATATACAACTGTACATTTCAAAAAGAGGTATAACATAAACAGGGATCTATATGCTGCCTCTATAAAGAGCCAGCTTGATTACCTTGAAAAGGTAGTTTCAGAGGAACCCTCTTCCTACAGAAAAAAACTCAGAAGAACTGAAAAGGAAGTCTAAATTATTACTGTTTATCCAGTTCTTTTTTCAGGGCATCAAGGGCGCGTCTGATATCTTTTTCAAAACACCACCCCATGTGAGCAACCCTGATTATCTTTCCCTTAAGATGAGACTGGCCGCCGGCAAAAACCATCCTGGCATCCTCTTCGAGGCTTGTAAGAATTTTTTTACAGTCTTTCCCTTCAGGGACTTTTACGGCAGTAAGGCCGTTTGAGGGACTTAAGGCAAACAGCTCAAGCCCCATATCCTTTAGTCCTTCACGGGCTATGGTTGCAAGGTCACGGTGTCTCTGCCATACATTTTCCATACCCTCTTTAAGGAGCATCTCTATTGCCTTGTCCAATCCATATACCATATTCACCGCAGGGGTATAAGGAGTCTGCAAGTTTTTAAGCGAAGCGGAGGCTTTTTTTAAGTCCCAGTAATAACATTTACGGGTATTCTTTTCGTAAACCTGCCTGGCTTTATCTCCAACACAGAGCAGCCCCAAACCGGGAGGATTCATAAGCGCTTTATGAGACGCAGCTGCAACTATGTCAACTCCCCACTGGTCGGTTTCAAGTTCCTCGCAGGCAAGGCCGCTGACCGCATCAACTATCAGCAGAGCATTCGTGTCCCTGACCGCTTCGGCCAGTTCTTTAATCGGGTGAACAACTGCCGTAGAAGTTTCCAGAAGAGTTGCAAAAACCGCCTTTATATCAGGATTAGACTGAAGGCATTCCCTTACCTTTCCGGGATCAACAGCTTCGCCCCAGGTACAGTCTATTATTTCGGTTTCGACATCGAATGCACTACAGAGCTGAGCCCACCTCTGCCCGAATTTCCCCGATATTATAACAAGAGCTTTATCACCGGGAGAAGTAAAATTTACTACGGAAGCTTCCATCGCTCCCGTACCCGAAGAAGAAAAGAGAAAAATCTCTCCCTGACTGCGAAATACTTTGGCGGAATTCTTAATTACATTTTCAAATATTCCGCTAAATTCCTTTTTCCTGTGATGCATTACCTTGCCCGATATGGCTTTAAGAACTTCTTTTGGAACTTCCGTAGGGCCCGGGGTAAAAAGTCTTTTGTCTTTCATTTGTTATTCACTCTCCTTTTCCTGAACTGAATTCACAGCCGATACAATATTCCCATTATTAAGGAAGTCCGCAACCTGCTGCGCTATCATAACACCGCAACGCGCCTGGGCTTCGTCCGTAGAAGCGGCAAGGTGCGGGGTATGGCATATCCTTTCTGAGCCGCATAAAGGCGAATTTACCGGCGGTTCGTTTTCGTACACATCTATGCAGGCTCCTCTTATCTTGCCAGCGCACAGAGCCTCGGCCAGCGCTTTCTCTTCTATTATTCCGCCGCGGGAACAATTTACCAGTATAGCCTCTTTTTTCATCCTGGCAATTTCTTCGCTGCCTATCATTCCCCGGGTCTTATCGGACATAGGGATATGTACCGTTATGATATCAGAGTCCTTTATTATTTCTTCAAGTTCAGATTTTTCAAACTGAGAGTCTATCTCAGGAATATAAGGGTCGTATACTTTAACTTTCATTCCAAAGGCAAGCGCCCGTTTTGCTACTTCTTTTCCTATACGGCCAAAACCGATAATCCCGAGAGTTTTGCCGTACAATTCTATTCCTTTATACTTCTTTCTTTCCCACTGGCCGCTACTGAGCGAATCGTGAGCCAGATGAATATTACGGGCAAAAGCAAGCATAAGAGCAAAGGTATGCTCCGCTGCGGATATTGAATTGCCGGAAGGAGAATTCATAACGAGTACCCCTTTTCCGGTTGCCGCATCAATATCTATGTTATCGACTCCGGCGCCGGCACGCCCTATAACTTTAAGCTTTTCAGCTCCTTCCATAAGGTCCGCAGTAACTTTTGTTCCGCTCCTTACAATGAGCCCTTCGGCATCTTTAAGTGCTTCTTTAATCTCTTGAGTATCGGCAGAAGGCCTGTAGTCAACTTCTATTCCTTCCTGCTTAAGGATACTGATACATTCATCAGCAATTGCGTCGCTTATTAGAACTTTCATCTATTTTTCTCCTCTCTTTTTTCCAAAACAGCCAACAGATATGTTTCTGTGCAACAGTATTTATATTAAGCCAAAATTTTCACCCGTGTCAAGTTTATTCTGCAATCAGCCAGATGCACTGTCATTGAGGCAGTCTTATAATTACATAAATGGGAACGATTTTTTATTAGCGGTATTAAATTTTTTTACTGCCCTGCTGACGCATTTTAATATAGCTCTGTCCATATCATTATTCTTTTCCGCGGGGCTGAAATCCCCGTTCACAAGACGGGGGATATTGTTTATGTAGAAGTAATCCAATGAGTATTTATTTTCTGCATACCTTGCTCCCTCTACTCCCCTGGCTTTTATCTCTACAAGCAGGCAGTCGGGACTGTTTTCTTTTACAGCCCTGTCTATTGAATATTTCATTTCTTCGTCCCTGTCAAGGTTGTTGAGGGTTTCCGTTATTTCAAGATCATATTTTTCACTGAGCTGGGCTGAAAGCTTCTCAAGTATGTAATCCGGCGCAGTGGTAAGGAAGAGAGCTTTCTTTCCTTTCAAATCAGCCGGGGAAGATACCGCTTCAGGTTCAAACCTGGTAAGAAAAACTTCGGCAGTGGGGTTCTTTTCTTTTAAAACATCTTTTATTTTACTGATTTTTCCAGGATCTGAGGTTTCCCTCTGGCAGTTTGCAAGGATGAAAAGTAAAGCTTTCTCCAGCCCGGGAAAATCCCTGAGAAGGTCAATGTCAACATCCGAAGGAACAAAAAAGATAACACCGTCCACTGCCGCCGGCGGATGTTCGGCTCCGCTTCCTTCGTGTATGATAAGGTTCGCTCCGCTGCTGTTTGCTTTTTTTATACCCCGGTCGACGTTGGATACGGCGAATTCGTTATAATAACCGGCGCCGGCACGGCGGCAGCCTATCAGTGAGATATAGGGTACTTCTTTTCCCTCTTTTTCAAGAGAGTCAAGGTAGGTTGAAATTATAAGGGCGTCTTCAAAAACATCTGAAGCACCGTGAAGACTGAAATCAAGAAGCCGCGCAAGATACTCGGGTTTAAACCTTGAGGAAAGAAGTTCTTTCTTTGTAAGTTCTTCCGGTTTTTTTTCTGACTCCTTCCTGTGTATCTCTATAAGGGGAGGATCCGGCGGGCCACCCCTGGAATGGGTTATTATAACAGGCTTGAAGGGGGTATCTATCCCGTTTATGCCGCATATCAGACCGCCGATATATGAACCGAAAGCTGTCTTGCCTACCCTCTTATTTGTCGCATAAAGCCCTATTGACGGTTTCCTGTGCCTTACAGGTGATTTATACTCAGAAAAAACAGTACCCCCGGCTATATAGGATGCGCCGAATGACACCGATATCCTTGCAAGCTCCACCGTCCTGCTCCGGAAAATCTGGGGAGCACCTGAAAGCTGAACCACGGTATCAATACAGTTCTTTCCCGAAAGAAAATCTCTTAAACCTTTTTCGGGAACCGCGCGTCCGCCTGAGTCTTCAGGGAACAGGACCTCTGCTGAGAATTCTTTTCTGAAGACTTCCGAAAACGATTCTCTGCTCTCAATCTTTTCCGTACCACCTATCCAGATAAGGGCGCTGACTTTTACCCGGTGCATACGGCAGAGCTTTTTTATGGAATTTACGGTATTCCCTGGAGTGTGGACTCCGTCAATCAGAAACAGGGCTTTTTTCTTGGACAATTATTTCTCCTTTGAACTTTTTCTTTATATCCTCCCTCTTGCCGGGCTCCATAACCGAAAGTATTGTAGGAGCTATATCCCTGAGGCATCCGCCGGGCAGAATTTCAAACCTTCCTGATGGTAGAACCGCAAACGGCACCGGGTTTCTGGTGTGAAAAGTTGAAGGTTCGCTGTCCTCGGTTACCGAGACCTCAAGGTTGCCGTGGTCTGCGGTTATAAACGATGTCACTCCGGATCTTTCTGCGGCAGCGCATATTTCGGCAAGAGCTTTATCTACAGCCGCAGCGGCCTGAAGCGAAGCTTCAAAACTGCCGGTATGCCCTACCATATCAAGGTTTGCTATATTTACAATTATAAATGTTTTTTCTAAGGAAGACTCTATTATTTCAATAACCTTTTCAGTCAGTTCTTTTATCTCCAGCTCAGGATATGTCTCGTACGGATCCTTCTCGTATCCTTCCTCTCCCTTATGCAGTTCATAGTCTCTTATATAATTTTTAAGCTTTTCCGGATAAGGAACTACTATTCTTTTCTCATTTTTAAACGGTTTTGTCCGGCTGCCGCCGGAGAGAAGGACTACGGCATGGGTCTTATCCGGACCACTTACCCTGTACTGCCGGTAGCCGGATTCTTCAAGATAGCTTCCGAGGGAATGACTCTGTTTTTCGTCAGGGTATGCTGCAGGCGCAGCCATATCCCTGTAATATTCCACCAAACCTGCTATATTAAGTGTTCTATAATCAAGGTCTTTTCTGTATTCAAGTTTTCTGAAGTCCGGGTCTCCCGTTACTTCTCTTATTTTCTCCTGATCCTCGGCAAGCAGGGTCATAAGCATATGAGAGCGATCCTTGCGGAAATTAAAATGAATAAGAGAGTCGCCGTTTTCCACTCCCCCGTAATCACCCAAAACTCTTACTTTAATATACTGATCGGTTATTCCCCGATCGTAATCTTCTTTAAGCGCTCCGAATATGTCTTCTTTCCTGTCTCCCTTCCCTTCTATTATTGCACGAAAGGTTTTGATTGTTTTTTCCCAGGAATCCCTTGAACGGTTCATCGTCACATCTCTTCCTCCCAGTGTAGCGATTCTGACATCTGCAAGGCCGGCTGTCATTATGGCCGAGTTCTCAAGAACATCATCAGCGAAACTTACAGCAGAAAAGGGAGGAGTGCCGCGCCCGTCAGAAAAAAAGTGTATTCTTATTCTCTTAACTCCTTTATCAAGAGCTCTTCTCATAATGGCGTACAGATGCGTTATATCTGAATGCTCGCGGTTGGTAGAGACAAGGCCCATCAGGTGGAGCGCTGTTCCGGCAGCGGCTGTTTTTTCAATTATTTGGTCTATAACTTTGTTTTTTAGCCGGCCGTTTTCAATATCCTTTTCAACGCGCAGCATCGGATGAATATAATCAACACCGCTCATAACCTCGTGTCCGACCGCGGTAGAGCCCATCGCTTCTTCAGGCATACCTACACGCGGTCCCGTTGCCGTTATAGATACCTTGCTGAGGGAATCAAAAAAAGAAGTGTCGGACTTATGGATCGGATTATTATCCGACTCTTGACCAACGCCCCATCCGTCTAAAATTATCAGTATGCCTTTAGCCGGAGTCATTTTGCGCGCCGGTAATCTTAGTAAAAGCCCTTATGGCGTCGCTTACGCTTATTATCCCGGCGATTTTTCCATCCTCCATAACCGGAATGCGGTGTATGTTCCGGCTGTCCATAAGTTTAAAGACCTCTAAGGCATCATCTTCGGCTTCGACAGTAATTACTTCCCTGGTCATTATACCCTCAACCCAGTTAAACCTGCCTTTCAATTTATTAATTTCTCCCGGAGATAGTTTTACTTTCAGCATCTCATCAACGGCATCTATGATGCTGGCCCGGGAAACTATCCCTTCAAGATTACCCCTATCATCAACAACAGGCGCTCCGGTAATCCTGTTCTCCTTAAGAATTCTTATGAGTTTTCTTACGGTATAATCCTTTTTAACAAATATTACGTTGCGGCTCATTATCTCTTTTGCTTTCATGACTTCCCTCCCCGTGTAAATTTATTTACTATGTAATCTATTATTTCTACAGCAGTCCTTCGCGAGTCCAGGTTGTCTATACAGAGGTATTGATGTTTTTGCGCAAGCTCAAGTATATACTCCTGTATGGTGCGGATGGATTCAAAGTTGTCTATATATTTCTGAGCACCGCGCTCCTCACTTGAAAGTCCCCTTATATAAAATCTTCTTTTATGTTCATCCTTATTTTCTACGTATATAAAAACTTCGGCAAGATTTGCTTTTTTAAAATCCGATGGTTTAATAATGCCCGGAAGGACATGGACACCGTTAATTATTACCGACATTTTTTCCTTCACGCTTCTTTTAATGATGCTTTTTATCCCCGCGTTTACGCGCAGGGCCTGCTCCCTGAAAGCGACGGTGACCTGATCTTTGCCTTCCTCGAGGGGCATCCATAGCTTTTTTCCCGCAAGGTATGAGGATGTATGAATCACCGGAAGAACTTCTTTTGGAAAAAAGGTGCGCATTACCTCCCTTAAAACATCGGTTGTTATTACATTTACAATATCAAGCCGCCGCGCAAGCTCTACTGCTACTGTGTTTTTACCGGACCCTGTAGACCCCCCCACCAGCAGAATAAGGGGTGTTCCTATGTTCATAAACTTGCGGAACTTGATATACCTTTCGGCGGTATTTTCACCCAGAGTCTCCTTAATCTTTTCGTATGCGGATTTTCTTAAATCCGAACGGGAAATCCGCGCCGTATTTTTTTTCTGCAGTTCCTGGCCGAGATCTCTTGCGATTGCGTTGGCCCTGTGGAACTCAACCCCTATGCTTTCAAGCGAGTTAGCAAGTATGAACGGCGCATAGGGCTGCCTGAAATCAGCGCTGACAACCTGCGTTACATTAAAACCTTTATTCTTTCCGGTCATTTTTATCGCCTCCCCATTTTTTCTTAAGATCTCCTGTTATCTTATTCTGCAGGCTTGGAGTAATGCCGCTCTCTGTAAAGGGCTCTTTTTTCTTATGCGGAGGAAAAAGGCGGGGTATAAATTCATCCAGAGCCATATATCTTCCGCCGGCGGCCTTTACCTTTTTTCTCAGGAGTTTATCATTGGTAACCGCCACCATTTCCGCAGGCCGTGGTGATTTCAAAACTTCTCTTTCAATATAGTCATCAGCCTCGGCTCCGCTGGTATAGACAACCTTAACCTTTTTTTCAGGTGGAGACGAAACCCCGGGCTGTCCGTCAAAAAAAACGGTTATGGTATTGCGGACCGAACCCTGAGGACGGTTTTCCGCTATGGCTTCTACTAGATGCCTGCGGGCGCTTCTTATTGAATCCGGAAAATAGTCCGGCTTTGACTGAATGAGGTTGTATCCGTCAATTAAGTAGTGAAGAGACACCTCTTCAGTACCTTCTGAGTTCCTCGGGGACATACCACTCTATGAAGTTATGCCCTATTCCGGACTTTGCCAGTTCTATGTTATGGAAACGGTTATCTATAACTACCCTGGAGTCTGCAAAATAAAGAAAAAGATAAGGCTGGTCCGCGTGAAGGTGCTCGTGTACCTGACGGTATATCTCTCTGCGCCTATCTGTATCAAAAATTCTCCGGCCCTCCTCAAGCAGGCTGTCTACTTCCCTGTTAACATACCCGGTAAAGTTGTACTGGTGCTCGCCCATCTGGGAGGAATGCCATAGGCTGTACTGGTCCGGGTCCACTGTAAGAGACCACCCCAGGACTATGGCGTCAAAACGGCGGGGGTTGACATACTGGTGTATGAAGGAACTCCACTCCTGGATACGGACCCTTACATCCATCCCTATATTACCGAGATGCTGCTGTATTATTTCAGCGGTAAGCCGCCTCATCACATTGCCTTCGTTCGTCATAAGGGTAAAAGAAAAAGGCCTGCCGTCTTTCTCAAGAATTCCGCTGCGCGGATTTTTCTGCCAGCCTGCTTCCTTTAAAAGGCGTTTTGCTTTTGCGGGATCGTAACCGTGATCTTCAACAGTAGGATCGTAGGCCCAGGAAACCGGCGGGTAAGGCCCGGTCGCCGGGGTGCCGAGTCCGCTCAGAGCGGCTTCTATTATTTCGTCCTTGTTTACCGCATAGCTTATGGCCCGCCGGACTCTTACATCGGAAAAAAGTTCGTTATTCAGGTTGTATCCTATATAGGTAAAAGAAAATGAGGGATATTTAAATCGCTGAAACCGCTGAAGGAATTCTTCTTTTCCCGTTTCCCTTACCCATTGTTCCGGCGTAGGGCTCATCCAGTCCACGGTACCCCGCATCAGTTCCATAAACTGCACGGAAACATCGGGCACTACCCTGTATATGACCCTGCCTATGCCGGGGCGGCCTTCAAAATAGTCGGGGTTTGCCTCAAGCACAATCCTGTCATCGGTCCTCCAGTCGCGGAAAATATAGGGGCCGGTCCCTACGGGGTTTCTGTTATGGGGATTTTCATTAATATCGGTCCCTTCATAAAGATGACGGGGGATTATATTCATTCCCCAGCTCTGAAGAGCCGGGGATAACGGTTCGGAATATTTAACTTTTACCGTATAATCGTCAGGGGCATAAATCTCTTCAATCAGCTCAAAGCGTGACGAGTGAGGGGTGCGGGTTTTCGGGTCTACAAGCTTTTCGTAAGTAAATAATACGTCACCTGCGGTAAACTTCTCCCCGTCGTGCCAGAAGACATCGTCCCGCAAATAGAACGTTATCTGCAGGCCGTCATCCGAAATATCCCAGGTTTCTGCCAGATCACCGGTAAGTTGGAGGTTTTTATCGTACTTTACGAGGCCGTTAAAGACAAGGTTGTTTATATCGTTAGAGGCGCTGTCTGCAGAAAGGAGAGGGTTAAGGTAGGTGGCGTCTCCTATGGTAGCCCAGATTATAGCATCGCCCTCAACTGACGGACATCTTTCGCCGCAGGCTGCAAGAACTAAAACAAGCGCAATAAATAACAGGTTTATTTTTTTCATTATTTCCTGTCTCCGGCTGCGTGCCGGGACTTTTTACTCCCCGATAACTTTTACAAGTATTTTTTTAGGGCGCTGCCCGTCAAATTCACCGTAAAACACCTGTTCCCATGGGCCTAGATCAAGGTTTCCCCCTGTAACAGCAATAACAACCTCACGGCCCATTACTGTTCTTTTAAGGTGTGCATGGGCATTATCTTCCATTGTCAGGTTGTGTTTGTAGCGGTCAACATCATAGGGAGCAAGGCCTTCAAGCCACTTAAGAAAATCCTCCTTGAGGCCGGATTCTTCGTCATTTATAAAGACGGACGCGGTTATGTGCATCGCATTTACAAGAACCAGGCCTTCCTTTATTCCGGATTTTTCAACTTCACCTGCAACAGTCCGGGTTATGTTGATGAATTCCATTTTTCTGTCCGTATTGAAAGTATGGTATGAAGTATGAGATTTCATTTTTTAACCTCCGCTTTTCTGAAGATAAGAAAAAGATACTCCATCTTTTCCATAAACTTATCCGTATCTGTCTTATCAAGGCTGTGTTCAAAGAGGTAATATGATACCTTTTTCAGCTTTTTTGAAAATATTCTCTTAAGAACTCCGGCAGCGGCAGGATAATTTGAATCCAGGTAACCGGCTATTATTTTTATTGTAGGAAAAGCGTAGTCACAGTAAATCTTCCTGCCCATAGCAAGTGTAGGGATAACACGCCGGGTTACGTTCTCTTCTTTACAGAGTTCAAAACCTGCATCAGACAACTCTTTCAGGAACCTGTCCTTTATACGGCAGGTCGAATAAAATTTATCGCCTCCGCTTTTTCTAAAATAGTCGCTCACAAGAAGCCGGCCTCCGTCCTTAAGAGTTTCATATGCCCTGTCCGCCATTTTTTTTGTCTCCATATACTGGGAACTTTCGGACATCAATATGAGGTCATAACTTCGGTCCGGCCGGAAATCTTCAAATTTCACCTGTTGAAGCTCAACTCTGTCCCCGAGGCGCTCCCTGAAAATACCCGACTGAAAAGAATCAGGATTAAGAGCGGTGACCTCATACCCTTTTTTTATGAGAAGTGCGCTCTGGGCACCGGTACCGCTTCCGGCATCAAGAACGGTCTTAACTCCGGCCGGTATCATAGCGAGAAGCTCTTCTGTATATCTATCCTGGGCGCGTCTCATATTATCAAGCGTCAGGCCATCTCCGTCATTCCAGAGACCGAAATGCAGGGAGTGAAGCTTCAATACGTCAAGATAAAACTTCAGTCCCCAGTCAATATTGTTTTTTTTGTTAGCCAATTACTTAATGTTTTCCCGTATTATTTCAAGTGCCCGCGAGGCCTTATCCTCCGCGCCGGCTACTATAATCACTGTATCCTCCTGCGAAGACCCGAACTCTTCTTTTATCCTGTCCCTATCCTCTTCGGTTATACCGTATTTCGGAAGCTCTTCCGTTGAGATAAAGCCCTTAAGCCCGGTTTCTTTCTCAACAATAGAGGCAATTTTAGCAGCTCTTTCATAATCGCTGGTAAAGTAACCGCTGCGCCCCTGGAATTTTTCCCCAAGAATAACTCCTCCGGCATTAATAACGGAATTGATAATGTTGGAAGCGCTTCCCGCAAACAGATTGTTCAGATTTTTCATTTCACCCTCCTCTCTTTTCAGACAAAAATTCCTTCAGTGCCCCGGTTGAAATTGTATTTAAAAGGTCTTTTTTTTCAAGCCAGCCTCTCCTTGCTACGTCAAGCCCGTATTTCATATACGCAAGTTCACTGAGATGATGGGAGTCGGTGCCTATTGCCAGTTTCACACCCGAGCGCGCGGCAAGGCGCGCATAGTTATAGTAAAGGTCAAGACGGCGGGGATAGGCATTAATTTCCAAAGCAGTGCCTGTTTCTGCAGCTTTCTCTATTACTGCGTTTATGTCTATAGCGTAGGCTTCCCTTTCGTTAAGAAGCCGGCCGGAAAGATGCGCGATTATATGAACATAAGGGTTTTCCATTGCCCTGAGCACGCGGCCTGTTATTTTTTGGCGGCTGCCGGAAAACCCGGAATGCACCGCGGCTATCACTACATCCAGCTTTGAAAGAGTCTCATTGCTGTAATCCAGCGACCCATCATCTCGTATATCGACTTCCTGCCCGCAAAGAACTTCAATAGAATACTTTTTATTGACCTGGCGGATTTCTTTTATTTTTTCTTCGAGTTTTCTCTCGTCCAGGCCCCCTGCAATCCTCAGGCTTTTTGAGTGGTCGCATATACATACCCAGCTATAACCCGCCTTCTGCGCAGCAGCGGCAATCTCATCAATGCTGTTTCCTCCGTCCGAATATTCTGAGTGAACGTGACAGTCCCCTTTTATATCTTTAAGCTCGACCAGGCAGGGCAAGCTGCGGTTGAGGGCTGCCTCTATCTCACCCTCGTTTTCCCTTAGCTCCGGCGGGATAAAATCCATCCCGAGAGCTTCGTAGATATCCTTTTCCGTTTTTGAAGCGACAGTCTTTACGTCTTTAAAGAGGCCGTATTCGCTGAGTTTCATAGAAAACTTTTTTGCATGCTTTCTCAAGGGAACCGCGTGCTCTTTGGAACCGGTAAAATACTGAAGCGCAGCTCCGTATCTTTCTTCATCAATCTTTCTTAAGTCTATCTGGCGACCGGAATATAGAAAAGATGTTTTTTCTTCTCCCAGCGCAAGTATCTCTTTTTTATCCATACCGGCAGTGAATTCCCTGCCTGTTTCCAGGCCACTGCGGGATGAAGTATAGAGTATATCTATATCTCCAATAGTTTCCTTGCGGCGCCGGAGAGATCCGGCGACCTGTACTTTTTTGATTCCGGAAACTGATTTTAAGCGGGCCGTTATTGCTTCCGCAAGCAAATCTGCTTCGGATATCTGCATTCTTTCTGTATATTTTTCTTTCCTTGAGAGACCTTCAATTATGTTGGCAGAGACTTTCTCACCAAAACCGTCAAGAGCGCTGACTTTTCCGTTGCGGAGTGCCATTTTCAATTCCCTGGCATTCTTTATACCAAGGCTGTCATAAAGGGCCCTTGTCCTTTCCGGGCCGAGGCCGGGAACCTCCATAAGCTCAAGAACCGAAGGAGGAATTTCTTTTTCAAGTTCCCGGAGCTGAGAAAACCAGCCTTTTTCAATGAATTCTTTTATGCGGACGGCCATTCCTTTGCCGACTGAAGGTAATTTTTCCACTTCACCTCTTGCAGCTACTTCAGTGATAGCCTCATCAAGTACGCGGATCCGTTCCGCCGCATCTTCAAAAGCCCTGATCTTGAAACGGTTTTCCTTCTTAAACTTCAAGTATTTTGAAGTTTTCTCAAGTGCCGCAGCGAGTTGTTCGTTTATATTCACAGAAGGGTTTTAACTTATTTTCAGCCCGGCGTAGGCTACAACCTCTGACGCGTCTCCGGTAACCTCTGCAGACGTGTTGTAATGGACAAGAGAAGCCGCAGAAGCCCCCAGTTTTTTTGCTGCCCCTATTACTGCAGCTGCCGGAAGCACGCCACACATTGATATGCTGTTTTCTCTAACTGTTTCAAGAAGCCCTTCAGCATCAAGCTTTTTGATTTTTTCTATGGCTATAAAATCCAGACGCTGTGCTTCCCGGCGGGATATAAAGTGAGACATATCTGTTGAAGCAACCAGAAGGACATCTCTTTTCATTTCTTTGACGGCACGGGAGATAGCTTCGGCAAGGTCGTCGGCTATATTGACGTCAACTCCTGCAAGGCATACGGGCACTATGCGTGCTGCCGGGTTTTTTCTTGCTATGAACGGTAGTTGGACTTCTATGGAGTGTTCGGCATCGTGAGCAACAGAGTCAGATGCGGCAGCGCTGCTGAGGGATATTATGAGTTCTGCCAGTTCTCCGTCTATTTCAACGGAACCGCCCGGGATCTCCCATTCTCCGCTCTTCATAACAGCTACCTCACGGCCCAGTCCTCTGTGATTAGGGCCGAGTATTACAACAGTATCCGGAACTGAAACTGAAGCGTAAGTAAGCCCTGCCACCTTACCGGAGTAAATGTAACCGGCATGCGGAACTATAACGGCGGGTACTTTTTCCGCTCGGGAAGAGTCCGGGTCAAGAAGCATATCTACCGTTTTGTAGAGTTCCGCTTTCCCGGCAGGATAAAAACTTCCCGCAAAAACCGCCTTTCTTATCATAATATAGTCCCTCCATTTTCCCTTCAGCAGATAATTCCTGAAACTTTAGATTCAAGTATAACAAAAGACCCCTGCACTATTCAAGATTCATAAAGCTTGCGGTAAGCTTTGCTATCTGCTATTTTATTTACATGAAAATAATATTTCTCGGAACAGGTTCGGCTGTCCCCTCACGGGACAGGGATAACACCTCTCTTTTGTTTCTGCAGGGAGAAAACAGCCTGCTTGCTGACTGTCCCGGCAGCGCATACCTGAAACTGATGCGCGCCGGACTGGAGCCTGCTCTTTTAAAATCTATTTTTATAACACATACCCATCCGGACCACCTCTACGGACTTCCGGCTCTTATTCATTCACTCTGCCCTGCCGGAAAGTTTCCTGAAGTATATGTCCCGGAAGGGATAGCTGAAATGACAAGGGCGCTTCTGGGCCTTTTCGGCCTTGAAAGAAAAATAGAAATAACTGAATGCGCCGGCGAGCTTCCTTTCCTGAATACAAATCTTTTTAAAACAAGACATAACGCCGAGTCAGCCGGTATGGTTATAACAGAAGGGCAAAAAAAGATAGTTTATACTTCAGATACCGGGCCGCTGGAAGATTCTTCCGGCATTTTCCGGCAGGCAGACTGCCTTATTCACGACTGCAGCGCGCCGGAAAGGTTCAAGGAAAATTTTTTGGGCCTGGATGAAACCCATACCAGCGCTGAAACTCTGGGAAAAATGGCGCAAAGTGCCGAAGTCAGAATGCTTGTCCCGGTACATTTCTCGGGTGAGTTTGATTTCACCACGGACGAGATAGAAAAGTCTATACGAAAAAACTATTCCGGGAAGCTTTTTATTCCCCGGGATTTTGACACTCTGGAAATCTGAATACCCCGGATATCCTGCAGCTGCAAGCCGGACACCTGTCCCCTTCAAGAAGATTTTTCTCCAGAAAAAACCGGTTTCTTTCTATAAGAGGTTTTCCGCAAGAGGGACAATCTGTGGAATTCTCCCAGCCAACATTGCCCGGATAAACGTAATTAAGTACTTTTTCTTTTCCTATCCGGCATGCGGTTTTCAGACCTTCCTCGTCCGTGGGAGAGATACCGCTATACCTGTACTGGGGAAAAAACCTTGAAATATGCCAAGGAATGTTTTTATCCAGGCTCGCAATGTAAGCGGCTATTTTTTCCAGGTGTTTGGCAGAGTTGTTTTCCCCGGGTATTATCAGTGTAGTTATCTCAATCCATATACCAAGTTCTTTCATTTTCTCTATGGAACCGAGTACGGGTTTAAGGCGGGCTCCGCAGGATTTACGGTATAATTCATCATCAAAATATTTTAAATCTATATTTGCCGCATCAAGAAAAGGATTTATCGTATCAATCGCTTCTCCGGTCATATAGCCGTTGGTTACGAATATATTGGCAATCCCTTTTTCCCTGGCAATTTTTGCCGTATCAAGCGCGTACTCAAAAAAAACGGCAGGTTCAGTATAAGTATAGGAAATACTTGCCGCGCCGGAGCTTTCCGCGTTACGGACCACATCTACCGGAAGAAGCTCTCCTGATCCCGATTTCCCGGCATCTCCGGGAGAGATAGAAGATATTGAATAATTCTGACAGAATCCGCAGGAAAAATTACATCCTGCTGTTGCTATAGAATAGCTGGAAGTTCCTGGCAGGAAATGGTAGAGAGGTTTTTTTTCTACGGGATCCAGGGAGGCTGCAACCGGCCGGCCGTATACTAGAGAATAAAGAACGCCTGCTTCATTTTTTCTGACTCCGCATTTGCCTGAGCTGCCCTCTTTAATCATACATAAGTGGCTACAGATACGGCATCTTATACTGCCGTCCTTTCTCTTATCGTATAAAAGAGCTTCTTTTTTCAACTCTCAGGAAACAGCCCATCACACAGAAACAAGGGCAGGAATTAATCTTCTTCTATTATGATTATTGCATCAGTGGGGCAGCTCTCTGCAGAGTCTTCAACACCGGTTTCGCTTTCTTCGGCAACATCATCAGAAATTACTACTGCAACATCCCCCTCCATCCTGAAGACTTCGGGACAGGTCTGCTCGCAGAGTTCACACCCTATACAGGCTTCTTCATCAATTTTAACCTTCATATTTTTATTCCTCCTTCCTAAATTGACTCCCGGCGGTATTTATGATATTAATTCAGTACCATGTCAGATTATAGTGACTTAACAATAATAATACCGACTTTAAACGAAAAAATCAATCTTAAAAGCCTCCTTCCGGAACTTTTCAGGCTCTACACGGGGTGCAGCGTCTTTATTGCCGATGACGGAAGCGATGACGGAACACTGGAAATGGTTAAGAATTTTCCGGAAAGGCAAGAACCGGCCTCTCTTATTTTAATGGACCGAAAAAGAAAAATTCTCTTACCCGGAAAAGACAATGTTTTCAGCAAAACTCTTCAAAAAGGCTTGGCTCCTTCAGTCTGTGACGCAATCAACATGGTAAGCACTGAAAAATTTGCTGTTATAGACGCCGACGGCCAGCACCCGGTCGAGCTGCCTGGCAAAATGTAAAAAAACTCGCGGATTCGGATCTTGTATGCGCTTTCCGTAACGATTACTCGGCAATGCCGGTTTTCAGGCGTATCTTGAGCCTTACCGGAAACTACCTTGCAAGAATTTCCCTGCCTCAAGAGGCTTCAGCTGTAAAAGATCCTTTAAGCGGGGCTTTTGCGGGAGTTACATTCCTGATAAAAAAATATATGCCTCCGCAAGAGAGCCGGAAGGGATTTAAAATACTTTTTGAGATTCTTAAAAAAGCAGACCCGGAACTGAAGATAGCACAGACAGGATATGCCATAAGAAAAAGGAAACAAGGAAAATCAGGACTCGGGCCGGAAGAGATAAAAGACTTTTTCAACTCACTGCATTTTAAGGTAAAAGCAGCTCTTTTGTCCCTTGCGGGATTTATTTTTATATCGCTTCTTTACTTAATCTTCCTGATGACGATCAGGAAATAACCGGATACGGACTTAAAAAGTTACGACAGCGGTAGATATATATGTATTTTACGGTTTTTCCCGACCTTTCCACCGGAACCGATTTGATAAACTCAAAAGTTTCAAAATAGGGAGAATATCTCTGTCTGCGATCGGAATAAAAACGGCTTGTTGTAATAAAAAACCCGTCTTTTCCAATATGTTTTTCCTGTTCCTGCCAGAAAGCGAAGCCCCTGGCGCTATTTAAACCCGCAAGGACAAGAACGGGATATCTGCCGCGGCAAGCGTGTGCAAGATATCCGGCAGTAAACCACCTGTCAGCAAAGAGAAAGAAAGGACCGTCAGAAAGCTCTTCAACTGCCTTAACGGTGTCTATCCAACCCAACCAGGCCGTTGAAATATCATCGGGCCTTATCCTCTCCGGTCGGGATGAAGCCTCCGGAGGGGCCCCGCGATTAGAAAGCAGGCCGTAATGCATCTGCAGAATAGCCGCAGAAGCAAGAACCAGAATAAGGGTAATATGGGATATTACATAAAATTTAAACATCCTTCTTTTTTCCCTGTAAAGCTTCATATAAAACTTTCCCGCGGGAAGACAGAGAGTGATATAGCCGATAACAGCCCAGTGACTTAACGCCCTGGAAAATAATGAGTATATAAGAAAAAAAACAACCGGGATAAATCCGAAACTGAAGATGAACCGTTCAAAAGAGTCTTTTCTTATTCGCGATACGCTTTTGAAAGTAAAATAAAGTGCGGGAAAGAAAAAAAACGGAAGAAGAAACCCCAACTGTCCCGCCAGGAACTGTGCCAGGTAGTCTACCCTTACACCTCCGAATGAAGCGCGGCCGGCATGAAATGAAAAACCGGCAAAAGAATTATTAATGTTCCATAATATAACGGGCATGAAAATCAGCATTGAGACAGCCAATGCCAGCCAGGGCCCCCTGCCCGCCAGCAATCTCCTTTTATCTTTATCTAAAAGAAGATAGACCAGCGCGCCGGCAAAAAGAAAAACCGCCGTATATTTTGATAAAAAGGCAAGCCCCAGCGCTGCCCCGAAAAGAAGCCAGTTTTTATCCGTGGGTTCATCCGATGCCTTCTTAAATTTGTACAGGCCCCAGGTAAAGAAAAGAAGAAGCGGAGCATCCGGGAGAAGAAGAGCCCCTGAGACAAAAAACATAGGAACAAGCAGAAAGACTACAGATGAGGCAACCGCATCTTCCTTTTTAAAGAAACTTTTTGCAAGAAGGAAAAATGGAAAGATAGCGCCCGTAAAAAAAAGTACCGGGCCAAGGCGCAGCAGAAAATGGCCGGCAGAGCCGAAAGGAAGACTGAAAAGAGCCCCGGCAAGAGCGACCATCGGAGGATGATCAAAATATCCCGGGGAGAGATTTAGCGTGTAGAGGTAATAATAGGCCTCATCCGCCGAAAGCGGCATAAGCGCTGATATCATAATCCGCGCAACAAAAATAATCAGGGCTGTTTTAATGAGAAGCTTCATTGTTAATTACCCTAAAAACCCGAGAAACGTAAAACGTAGTGTCTGACCCCTTTAATGGAGAAAGTGTCTTCTTCCTGTGAAGACCATACTTATTTTCAGTTTTTCGGAGGCATCGATTACTTTATCATCGTTTCTGGAACCGCCCGGCTGCACAATGCTTTTTATTCCTGCTGAAGCAGCAGTTTCAACCGCATCGGGAAACGGGAAAAAAGCATCCGAAGCCATTACGGCCCCTTCCTGCAAGTCAGGGAAAAACTTTTTCATTTTAGATACGGCTATATCAACTGCCGCAACTCTTGCCGTTTCACCTCCGCCCAAACCCACAGTCCTGCCGCCGGATGCTATTACTACAGCGTTCGATTTCATAAACCTTGCTATCTTCCAGGCGAATTTGAGGTCTTCCATCTGCTGCTCCGGGGGATGCGTAGAAGTGACAGTTTTCCATTCTTCGCCTTTGAAAGAGTCTTCGTCCTGAATAAGGAACCCGCCGGAAATCCTGCGCCAGTCACGTTCACCCTTTCCTGCAGAAGAAGAAACCACCCTGATATTGGGTTTTTGAGAAAAAGTTTCAATAGCTTCAGAAGTGAAAGAAGGAGCAACTACAACTTCGTAGTAATTGTCCAGCATCAGTTCTGCAGTACCACCGTCCACTTCCCTGTTGAATGCCGCTATGCCGCCGAAAGCGCTCATAGGATCGGAATTATAAGCTTTCGCATAGGCATCCTTTATATCCCTGGCTATTGCAGCGCCGCAGGGAACGGCATGTTTTATTATTGCAACAGCCGGTTCTTCGAACTCCTCTACGATTTTTGCAGCTGCGTCCAAATCCTGGTAATTGTTGAAACTGAGTTCCTTTTCGCCACGGACCATCTTGTAGGGGCTCTTGCCGTAAAGTTCAGCTTTCTGGTGAGGGTTCTCTCCATAGCGCATTTTTTTCTCAATAGGAAGAGAGAGAAATATCTTAGCAGGATTGAAATACCCGGATATGGCGGCATCATAGGCGCAGGTTGCATTAAAAGCCTTTGATGCAAGCTTTTTTCTGGTTTCTTCACCGACAGGACCTTTCTTAAGTTGCTCGATTACGGCTCTGTAGTCCTCCGGAGATGAAACAGTAATAACCCGGGAATAGTTCTTGGCTGCGGCCCGTAAAAGAGAAACACCGCCTATATCAATATACTCCAGCAGCTCGCTGCCGGATTTGCCTTCAGCAAGTGCTGATTCAAACGGATAGAGATTAACGCAGACAAGGCCGAGAGGCTTCAAATTGAATCCTTCAAGCTCCTGCTGCTGATCTTCCCTGGCAAGTATGGAAGCAAAGACAGCCGGATGTAGTGTCTTAACCCGTCCCCCCAGCATATCGGGATAGCCGGTAAGCTCGGAAATATTGGTGACTTTAAGCCCGGCTTCCTTTATACTTTTCTCGGTTCCGCCCGTTGAAAAAAGTTCCCAGCCCATTTCCGCAAGACTTCCTGCAAACTCTTCCAGGCCTGTTTTGTCATAGACGCTTATCAGTGCTCTCATATTTTATCTCCGTATAAATTATTCCTACTCCTGATTTTTGATTTTATAATAAAGCCGTTTTTTGTCAAATCCGCCACTTCCCCGCAGATAAGAAAAAAAAAGCAAAAAAAAGCCCCCTCCGGATGCGTTTAAAACCGGAGGGGGCAAGGGTTTTTCACCCTGTTTACTTTACATCATTCCACCCATTCCGCCCATTCCGCCCATTCCGCCTCCGGGCATCGGAGGCATAGAGTCTTTTTCCTCGGGCTTATCGGCAATGAGGCATTCGGTTGTAAGTATGGTGGAAGCTACCGAAGCGGCGTTTTCAATTGCCGAACGGGCAACTTTAGCAGGATCTATTATGCCCTTTTCAACCATATTTACATACTCTCCAACTTCGGCGTCATACCCTGTGCCGGGTTCGGAATTGAGTATTTTTTCGACTACGATAGAACCTTCGGCGCCGGCATTGAGGGCTATTCTCCTGACGGGCGCTTCAAGGACTCTCCTGACTATATTAATTCCGACCTCTTCGTCAGCGTCCGCTCCCTTGAGTTTTTCAAGGCCTTTGCGGGCGTTAAGAAGCGCTACGCCGCCGCCGTTTACTATGCCTTCTTCAACGGCTGCCCTTGTAGCGTTAACTGCGTCCTCAACCTTGAACTTTTTGGCCTTCATTTCGGTTTCGGTGGCAGCTCCCACTCTTATTACCGCAACTCCGCCTACAAGACGGGCCAAACGCTCCTCAAGCTTTTCACGGTCGTAATCAGAGTCGGTTTCGGCTATCTGGTTTTTAATCTGGCTTACCCGGGCCTCTATATCTTTCTTTTCCCCGGCTCCGCCAACAATCGTAGTGTTTTCGTTGTCAACCGTTATCCTTTTGGCGCTGCCCAGCATATTGATATCAGCTGAATCAAGTTTTACTCCCAGTTCTTCGGAAATGACCTCACCGCCGGTAAGGACGGCAATGTCTTTAAGCATTTCTTTTCTTCTGTCTCCGAAACCCGGCGCCTTAACAGCGGAACACTTTAGTGTTCCCCTTATCTTGTTGACAACAAGAGTCGCAAGGGCTTCACCTTCAACGTCCTCGGCTATTATAAGGAACTGTTTTCCGGTTTTGGCTATTTTTTCAAGCAGGGGAAGAAGGTCCTGCATGCTGGATATCTTGGAGTCTGTAATAAGTATATACGGATCTTCAAGAACGGCTTCCATTCTCTCTGAATCGGTGACGAAGTAAGGAGAAAGGTACCCGCGGTCAAACTGCATACCCTCAACCACATCAAGCACAGTCTCGGCTCCTTTTCCTTCCTCAACGCTTATTACGCCGTCTTTCCCTACTTTATCCATAGCTTCGGCGATAAGTTCTCCAGTCTCGCGGTCAGTGGCAGATATTGAAGCAACCTGCGCTATTTCTTCCCGCGTATTAATTGTCTTAGCTTTAGCCTTGATTTCTTCAACTACTTTCTTTACCGCTTTATCTATACCGGCTTTAACGTGCCGAGAGTTTGCGCCGGCGGTAATATTTCTGAATCCTTCCTGAATCATAGACCTTCCAAGGACAATTGCGGTAGTGGTTCCGTCTCCGGCCACATCATTTGTCTGTGAAGCAACTTCTTTGAGAAGCTGGGCACCCATATTTTCAAACTTGTCCTCAAGTTCTATTTCCTTTGCAATGGTAACGCCGTCAGATGAAATCGTCGGCGCGCCGAAGCTTTTATCCATAACTACCTGGCTTCCCTTGGGGCCGAGCGTTATTTCAACAGCATCGGCCATTTTCTGCACACCCTTCAGCAGGGCGTGAGATGCATCATCTTTAAACTTAAGTATTTTTGGCATATCTTTTTACCTCCTTAATATTTCACAAATCCCAATCAGCCAACTATCCCGAAAATGTCATCCTCGTGCATTATGAGATACTGGTCATCACCGAATTTAACTTCTGTTCCCGAATACTTTCCGTAAAGGACCCTGTCGCCCTCTTTAACATTCATCGGCAGGCGCTCGCCCGCTTCCGTAAGCTTGCCGGGACCTACAGCCTCTACCGTGCCTTCCTGGGGTTTTTCTTTGGCCGTATCGGGTATTATTATTCCCCCTTTTTTCTGCTCTTTTTCTTCTACCGGTTTAACCAGTACTCTGTCTCCAAGCGGTTTCAGTTTCATTTTTTTCACCCTCCTTTATTTGGTTTTTACTGAAGATTTAGACCGTTATGTCTTAAGATTTGCAACTACCTTAATGTGTATTTATAACAAATTTGAATTGTTTGTCAAGCCCCATATAACAGCAAGACCCTTAAGCGTAATATCTATGTCTACCGGGCTATCTCCGGTTACCTTAGCGGGCAGGCCTGAAGCGGACCCTCCCGTGAATATAACCTTGAAATCCCTGTCAAGTTCCATCCTTATTTCGCTTATGGTTTTCTCTATCTGACCGGCTAGTGTAAGGTAGAGGCCGCTTTTAACTGCGGCATCCGTATTGTTACCTGTTATTCTGTCCGGCACCCCCAGGCAGGCGCTGTCGATACGGTCTGCTTTTTTTACCAGGTCTGCGGCCATAGATTCAATACCTGGGCATATTATTCCTCCCAAGTACTCACCCGCGCCGCTTACAACATCAAAAGTGTTAGCTGTCCCAAGATCGGCAACAATAGAGTCTTTTCCATAAAAATGATATACAGCTGCGGCGTTGCATATCCTGTCAGGGCCCAGCTGTGAAGGATCATCAACTTTAAGTTCAAGCCCGGCAGAAACTTTATGGTCAACCATCAGGGGTTTTGTCAGCGAATGTTTTTCCAGTGTTTTCCGGAGTTTGCTCTCCAGTTTTCTAACCACGCAGGAAAAAGCCGCGCCATCGGTTTTCTTGCCTCCGGCAACTAAATCTATTTTCTTTTCAAGGTTCTCAAAATATCCGCTTCCGGAAGAAAGAACCGCAACTTTTACAATTTCCCCGCCCGAAAAAAGGCCTATCCTTGTAGAAGTATTTCCTGCGTCTACAAGAAGAAGGGACTCTTCAGGCAGCGGGGCTTTTTTCACCGGTACCGGAGAACCTGTAAGCACAGGAGTTGTTCGGCCGCCGGGAGTTTGGATAAGAAGGGCTCCTTTTTCATCTATGCCCCTCACCCTCCCGCATATATCGTTTATGATACACTGCTGCCCTATTATTGTAAGGCGGGAATTGAGGTATTCGACTTCATCCCTGCTAAGCTTATCAACAGGAAACTCCTTTTTGATGTTTTTTAAAAATCCCGAAAGAAACTCTTTCTTATCTACGGGACATACTGAAGCCGAACCCCTTACAGAGGCGGGAAGTTTCTTTTTATCATTGAAGGTATTGAGTCCCGCACTGAGTATCAACCAGCCCGGCTGCGGCGACTGGGCTATTATACCACCGGCTTTTCCGCCGCCGCATATAATATCGTTGGGCCATTTCCACTCCGCCTCAACGCCTGCGTCCTGAAGAGATTTTAAGGCATAGAATGCTGCGCGGACTGAAGCTATCGCTTTTGCTTTCCTCACTTTAACAATTATTGAAAAATAAAGGCCGCCTTCCGGTGAGGCCCAGGCGCTTCCCCTGCGCCCCGTTCCGCTCTCCTGCGAAAACGAAACAATAAGGGAAACAGATGGGGAATCTTTCATTATCTCCTTTGCGCGGTCAATAGTTGAACCTATATTTTTATATATCTCAACCCTGTCTCCGAAAAAAGGAAGTTGGGGAAGCGTTTTACTCATCGACCAACAGGGTAAAATCAACAGGCGCTGCTGCTGACGTTAAAGTCCCGACTGAAATCCTGCTGACTCCGTCCAGGGAGTAAAGGTTTATATTTTCAAGCGTTATTCCTCCGGAGACCTCTATTTCCACTTCAGTATTCTTTTTTCTTGCAATGCCAACCGCAGCAGCAACCTCTCCGGGCGTAAAGTTATCAAGCATTATTATGTCCGCAGGCCCCTGGATAGCCTCCTCAAACTGACTGAGACTCTCAACCTCTATTTCTATTCTCATATCCTGAGGTATTTTTTCTTTAATATCATTTATAAGTTCTACTATTTCTTTTCCCGAAGCGGCTATATGGTTTTCTTTTATAAGTACCTGGTCAGACAGATTAAACCTGTGATTCCTGCCGCCGCCCGTAAGAACCGCATATCTTTCAAGTTCCCTGAGAAGCGGAAGAGTTTTCCTTGTATCGTATACCGGGGTTCCGGCAGCCTTTTCTGCAAAATCAGCGGTAAGAGTAGCTATTCCGGAGAGATGGGAGAGAAAGTTAAGGGAAACCCTTTCGGCAGCAAATATGTCCTGAGGGAGGCCTTCAATTTCAAAAGCCCTCAGGCCGGGATAAAGCTTGTCACCGTCCTCTATAAGAAAAGTTACTTTTGTTGACGAGGAGACTTTTCTGAAAACTTCAGCTGCGATTTCAATCCCGCATGCTATACCGTCCTGCCTGGCCGTTACAGACGCTTTTACGGTACCGGAAGGAAAGTCCATATTCAGTGATGTTACATCGGCAGCGGCGCCATCTTCTCTGAGGGCTGCTTCAATTATTTTATTAAGGTTTTTCTTTTCTAAGTTCAAAAATTTTATCCCTTATTTCCGCGGCAAGCTCAAAATCAAGCATATCCGCAGCTTCTTTCATATCCTTTTCCATTATTTCAAGGACTTTTTCCCTGTCGCCGGCAGATACGGATTCCGTATCCGTAACGCTTACATATTCAGCAGCATTTTTTCTTGCCTCATACTCAAATTCCTTCTCTTCCCTTATCGCTTTCACGACAGTTTCAGGCGTTATGGAATTTTTACGGTTATATTCCTCCTGAAGCCGGCGGCGCCGGTTCATCTCATCAAGAGCCCTTTTCATTGAGCCGGTTACAGTATCCGCGTACATTATAATCCTGCCTCTCAGGTTTCGGGCAGCCCTTCCGCATACCTGTATAAGGGAAGTTTCACTTCTTAAAAATCCTTCCTTGTCTGCATCAAGTATGGCAACAAGAGAGACCTCCGGAAGGTCGAGACCTTCACGCAGAAGATTTACTCCCACAAGACAGTCAAACTCACCCTTCCTCAGGCTTTTTAATATATCAATTCTTTCAAGGGTGTCAATCTCGCTGTGCAGGTAGCGGACCCTTAATCCTTCTGTAGACAGATACCCGCTCAGATCCTCGGCCATACGCTTTGTAAGCGTGGTTGCCAGGACGCGTTCCTTCTTCCCGGAAGCCCTTTTTATCTCAGAAGAAAGATCGCGGACCTGCCCCTTCAGCGGCCTTATTTCCACCTGCGGGTCCACAAGCCCGGTAGGACGTATTATCTGCTGTACTATATTCGGATCTGATTTATTCATTTCATAGTCCCCGGGCGTAGCGGAGACATAAAGAGTTTTCCCTGTAAGCTTTTCAAATTCATCAAGCTTCAACGGGCGGTTATCAAGTGCGGAGGGAAGACGGAATCCGTGATCAACCAGGGTCTGTTTCCGCGCCCTGTCCCCGGCATACATCGCCCTTATCTGGGGCACCGTTACGTGAGACTCATCAATAATTGTAAGGAAATCCCCGCTGAAATAATTAATAAGACATTGAGACGGCTCGCCGGGGTCGCGGAATGATATGTGACGCGAATAGTTTTCTATACCATGGCAGTATCCGGTTTCGGAAAGCATCTCCATGTCATATTCCGTCCTGGCTTTAAGCCGGTGGGCTTCAAGCAGTTTCCCCTCCTTTTCAAGTTCGCAAAGTCGTATTTTAAGTTCTTCCCTGATATTCCCTATCGCTTCTTTCAGGCGGCTACGCCTCACAACAAAGTGGCTGGCCGGGTAAATGTAATACTTTTTGTAATCTCTTATCTTTGCTCCGGTGAGAGGATCTATAGTTTTTATTGAATTTATGGTATCCCACGAAAGAATAACCCTTAGAGCTTCATCCTTAAGGTAAGCGGGGTATATATCTATAACAGGTCCCCTGACCCTGAAGGTTCCGGGTGAAAATTCGATATCGTTTCGGTCGTACTGAATATCTGTAAGAGCTTCGCAGAGACTTTTTCGGGAGTATTCCGCACCCTTTTCAACCTTCACAAGGAGCTTCTGCCATTCTTCAGGACTCCCTATACCGTAGATGGCCGAAACTGAAGCAACCACAATGACATCGGAGCGGCTCATAAGAGAGGATGCCGCCTTAAGGCGCAGCCGCTCTATTCTTTCGTTTATTGAAGCATCCTTTTCTATATATTTGTCGGTGCCGGGTATATAGGCCTCCGGCTGGTAATAATCATAGTATGAAACGAAGTATTCTACAGCGTTTTCCGGAAAAAAACTTTTAAATTCACTGTAAAGTTGGGCGGTAAGAGTCTTGTTGTGAGAAATTATAAGCGCAGGAAGCGAAGTTTCCTCTATAAGCCGGGCTACAGTATATGTTTTTCCTGAACCCGTTACTCCAAGAAGAACCTGGGAAGAAACACCTTTTTCTATGTTTTCAGCAAGTTTATTGATAGCACGGCCCTGGTCCCCGCGGTCCGTAAAATCTGTTTTCAGTTTAAATCCCAATTTTCAATATCTTTTAAAAGTTGATAGTCGGTCGCATCAAGGGTAAGAGGAGTAAGAGAGGCGTAGTTTTCCGAAATTGCCTCAAAATCCGTACCTGCATCGTTATGGCCGTCCAGCATTTCACCTATTATCCAGTAATACTTTCTTCCCGAAGGATCTACCCTCTCGCGGACACGGCGATCATATATGCGGACACCAAGGCGGGCTATTTTTATTCCCTTTATCCGGCCTGCGGGAAGATCCGGAACATTGAGGTTAAAGAGTTTTCTTACCGGGGGATTTTTCCTGAGAATTTTTTCGGCGACCCCGAATGCTAAATCTGCCGCAGAGTTATAATTCCTATGTTTTCCCGCTACCAGCGAAACCGCCAGCGCCGGCACTTCTAGCATCGCCGCTTCGCGCGCGCCGGCTACAGTGCCGGAATAACTAACATCATCTCCCAGGTTTGCCCCGTCATTTATTCCCGAAACCACCAGGTCAACCCGGTCATTCAAAATAGTAAGAACCCCTATCCTGGAACAGTCGGCCGGTGTTCCGGTAACGGAATACCTGTTTTCAGAATACCTGTGTATTCTTACCGGTTTGTGAAGGCTAAGGGAGTTTCCCATGGCATTCATCGGGAATTCGGGGGCAACTACGGTAACTTTACCCAGCTGAGACAGTTTTGCTTCGAGAATATCCAGCGCCTGGGCTTTAATCCCGTCATCGTTTGTTATAAGTATGTTTTTCAATTGGGAATTAATCCTTGATTATCTTTATCCATACCCGCCTGCTGCGCGGCCCGTCAAACTCGCAAAAATAAATACCCTGCCAGGTCCCCAGATTCAGAGATCCGCCGCTTACAATGACATCGGCAGACGAACCCATCATTGAAGATTTTATGTGAGCAGCGGAATTCCCTTCCGCATGGCCATAATCGGGATCCGACCACGGAACCGTTTTATCAAGATAGTTTTTAATGTCTTCCATAACGTCGGGGTCAGCGTTCTCATTGATAGTAACAGCCGCTGTAGTGTGGGGCACGTAAACAGTACAAACTCCCTCCTTAATTCCGGAAGATGAAACCTCCCGGGAAACCTGTCCGGTAATGTTCAAAAACTGGCTTCTTGAAGATGTTGATACTTTTATCTCTTTAATCATAACTATTCTTTCCTTCCGTTTCTCAGTCAGTCTCCAGCAGGCCCACTTCCTTCACCTCAACGGCTTCTTCAAGAAAAACGGAAGCCGATTCCCTGAAAAGCTCCGGAGCGTCGCTTACGTAATATTCAACCGACCCGCTTTTTTCCTCTGAAGCGATCCCGGAATTATTAAGAAGCCTGGATGCTTCCGCAGCGGCCTCATAAGCCGAATCAACAATATTTAAAGATGATCCCGCAACACTTCTTATTATATCCTTAAGCAGAGGATAATGAGTACATCCCAGTATAAGAGAGTCAAGGCCCGGAAGAAAATCCTCAAGGTAAAGCCTGGCAACCTGTTTTGTAATCTCATGGTCTCTCCATCCCTCTTCAACAAGGGGGACAAACAATGGGCAGGCCCGGGAAACAACCCTGGAACTCGGGCTGGACTCAAGTATGAGACTGCGGTAAATACCGCTTTTCACTGTACCATAGGTCCCAATCACTCCTATTGAATTATTTTTGTTGTTATTAAGGGCAGCCCGGATTCCGGGGAGAATTACACCGAGCACTTCAAAGGGCATATTTTTCTTAAGTTCATCCAGCGCATAGACTGAGGCGGTATTGCAGGCTACAACCATAAGTTTTATCTTCTTGTTTTTAAAGAATTTTCCTGCTCTCATTGCGTATTTTTTCACAGCGCTTGCAGATTTGCTCCCATAAGGAAGATGTGCGGTATCTCCGAAATATACAAAATCCTCTCCGGGAAGTTTTTTTCTGAGAGCATTCAGCACAGTAAGCCCTCCCATACCTGAATCAAATACGCCTACAGGCGCTTTTTTAACGCTCATCTGCTGTTTACCATATCCCTGTATTCCTTTACGGCCGCCGTTATTGCCCGGGCAGCGCTTAACTGAAAATCTCCGCAGTTAAGAAGCCTTTCATCTTCCCTGTTAGAAAGGAATCCCAGCTCTACAAGCACTGCCGGCATGCGGGCCCCCTTCATTACATAAAACCCGGCCTGTTTTACCCCGAGGTTTGAAAGAGGCGTTCCTCTTAAGACATTCCTGGTAACTACCGAGGCCAGCTCGCTTGACTCGTTCATAAACTGGTTCAGAGTAAGCGACCATAATATAGTGGTAAGTCGGTCCATCTCGGGAGATCTTTCCTCCATCGCAACTACCGAATTTTCCCTTGCGGCTACAGCTGCTGCCTCGGAGTCCGAAGCATCCTCTGAAAGAAAATAAACTTCAAGTCCTCTTGCGTTAGGATTTAGAGATGAATTGGCATGGAGAGAAATGAATATGTCGGCACCTTTATTATTAGCTATTTCTGTCCTCTGCGCAAGGGGAACAAAATAATCTCCCGTCCTTGTCAGTTCTGCCCTTATATTAAGTTCCCTTTTTATTTCAGAGGCAAGCATTCTGGCTATGGCAAGGACAACGTCTTTTTCCCTTGTTCCCATTGCTCCTATTGCACCGGGATCTCTGCCCCCGTGACCCGGATCTATTATGACAAGTTCAATATCCTCGCCGGACTCTCTGTCCCGCATGGCAATATCAGTACGGATCGCCCTGATTACGTCTTCGTGCTTCTTATCGGGAGGCGCCGGATCCGTATTTACTATGTCAACAACCACACGCGGAGGCGCCGGATATTTTTTCACCTGCACTTCTCCTGCTTTCTTGCCTGTATGAACCGTAAATACTGCTCCCCTGTCTGTTTTCTCAACGCTTATTCTTTCAATAACTCCATCACCCACATATTCCCCCCCGTAAGGAAAAACAAGCGGGCTATCTTCAAATATTATTTCCCATGAGTTGCGCCTTCTTATTGTTGTAAAATCCAGCTTTCCTCCGGTCTCTATAACAAACCGGGAATAGTTATTGTATGAATAGTTTCTTACTTCCCTTATTCCGTCCTTCATTGATACCCAGAGAGTCCTGTCATCAAAGTTCCAGGACACAACTCCCTCTATCACATTCTGAAAAGCCCTGGTAATTATCGCTTCCAGAGGGATATAGGCGGTATCGGAAATTATAAGAGGAGTTTTCATCATACGGCGGTGCACTCCTTCCATAACCACGTAGTCGCTTCCTATCTTAAAAAGGACTTCCTTTTCATGGCCGAGGTGAGGCCAGCTGTAAATAATTTTCCCGGTATCGGAGATATATGATATTTCAGCGTTAAAAACAGCGGCAACTTCTCTTGCCCTGAGGTACCCCATCCTGTCTATCAGCGCAAGGTCTATTTCTCTTGACGGTTCTCCGTTCTCCAGAACCTGTATAGGAATACTCGTTACGTCGGCACAGGCGACGCGTAAAGTAAAAAGCAAAATCAAAAAAAGGGCTGCAACTGACTTCATAACAATTTTAAGTCCGCTTTTACGGACGGAAAAATTTTTTATTCTGTTACAGGCGAGACTCTCTGTTTTCATATATATCCCCGGTAAGCTATACCTCTAATAATTATATTGATTATAATTGATTATTGACGGAAAAATCAAGTTTTAGAATGACGTGTATAGAAAACAGCCGTGTTTTTTGATATCATCAGTATTATGATTTCCGGCAAATCTGTAAAATATATCTATTTTTTATGGGGTTCTGTAATTTTTTTGAATCTTTTTTTCAAAGCGGGCTGGGACTTGTGGATGCAGACACTTTCATTTTACCTGACTATTGCCGCATTCATACCGACTCTATTGATCGGCCTTAACCTTAAAATAAAACTTACCGGCTTTCTTTTTTTAGCTTTTTCTTTTTCCCTTCTTTCTTATCTTTACGCTGCTCATACAGCTATAGTTGATATAACTTTTACAGGATGGATTAACTATCTCCTGTTTTTTGCACTGGGGACCGGATACCTGAGCACAGTAAAGGAAAAAGCTGCCAGGTTTACAGCAGCTGTCTGCGTATGGGCTGCGGCGCTGGACCTGTTCTATCCTCTTGTTTTAAATACTTCCCTTTTTCCTAACCCTAATATAAAAGCAGGATTCTTTATTCTAACCGCACCTTTTCTCCTATATAAAATTAAAGAAACTTTTGAAGTCAATAAGCATAAATCAATAATATGGATGATCGGCGGAGGCGCTGTCTGTTACTCTTTCATAACCGCTTCAAGCCGGTGGGGGTCCCTTGTCATGGGTGTATCAATAATAGTATGGCTTCTTTTTAATAATATGAAAAAAACGGCGGCGGCTGCAGCTGCTGTGACAGTGGGGGCAGCTGTTTTAGTAGATTTTCACTCCCTTTTTCCGGCTGCGGCAGCAAGACGTGAGTGGATTACTGCCGGAATAAGGATGATCAGCAGGCAGCCTGTTACAGGTTTCGGGCCGGCCAGCACTCCGCATATTCTCCCTTATTTTACTACTGGAGTTGAAGCAGGGCATTTTACTCATTATATTCATTCCTATTTTATTCAGTTCGCCGCTGAGTTCGGGCTTCCGGCGGCGGTTTTTCTTATTGTTTTTCTTTTACTTTCCGTAAAGAGAATATTTTTATCCGGCAATATTCTTGATAAAACTGCGGCCGCATCTCTTTTTTTTCTTATGGCATACAACTTATTTGAATACAACCTTTCCATTCCGCTGGTAGGCCTTCTTTTTTTCAGTATACTCGGAACATTTTTCCCGGGAGAAAAACTCAGGCTGAAACCATCTAAAAAGATTGCCGGGATTTTCTATGTAATTGTTTCTTTTATTCTCATCACAGGAGGCGCCGTATTTGCTACCCGGCCCTTTCTGGCAAACCGGCATTTCAGCAGAGGAATCTATAAGGTGAGTATTTCTGAGCTGGAGGAAGCTTCAGTTTTCTTTGAAAAATCCCTTGAAATATACCCTGAATGCGAGTTACCCCTGCTGGGCCTTGCCTCTATTGAAATCATAGAAGGAAACCTCCTGCAGGCTGAAGAATTGATAAGGCGAAGCATTCCTTTTATGGAAGATGCCAATCCCGCAGCGAAAGTTTTCAAAAGCGCAAAAAAAGACCGTATAGCGGGCGATTACGAACGCGCATCTAATAAGTATATGGAAAGCATTCTGATAAGGTTTACACAGTTCGGCTATCTTTTCAGCTTTCCCGGTTAAACTGAAATACCGGACAGGTTTACCTTATAAATGAGTGAAAAAAATCTGTGAAAAGCACGTAAAGAACCGCTCCGGCAGCCAGGAAGGGACCGAAAGGAATATAATCCCTTTTTTTAATTTTCCCGGATATCTGCATTCCTATACCGGCCAGGCTTCCTGCAAAACTTCCTATAAAAAGTGTCCAGAATACACCTGCAGGTCCGGTAAAAGATCCTACGGCAGCCATTAGTTTTAGATCTCCCAGCCCCATTGCCTCTTTTTTAAAGACAGCACGGCCGGCAAACCTCAGAATTAAAATTGCCAGGATTCCAGATAGAAACCCGGCAACTGAGTAAATCAACCTTGGCCCGGAAGAGATAAATTCATTGAAATAGGATGATGCAATCCCGAAGGCCATAAGAGGATAAGAAACCTGGGGCGGAATAACCCGGTAGTCTATATCAACCCCGGATATAATTACAAGAGCCAGACCGAAAACAGTAAAAATGAGCGCAGTTTCCAGGGACTCAAAACGCAAAAACCACCCTGCCGTAATAAGAGCCGTAAGCAGCTCAACAAGCGGATACCTTAAACTTATGCCCCTGGAACACTCAGCACAACTGCCGCGCAGCATAATATAACTGATTACGGGAATATTATGATACCATTTAATAGGTGTAAGGCATTTGGGACATAAAGACGAAGGTTTTACGATTGAAGATCCCCTGGGAATACGCCATATACATACATTGGCAAAACTACCCAGAACAAGCCCTGAAACAAAACCAACAGCCGGCAGGTAACACACTTACTTTTCCCCCTTTATTTTTTTTAGCATCTCCTCATAATACCGGGCTCGCTCAATTCGTCCCGTTTCGTTGTGTAAGTCTATCAAAATATTATAAGGCAGTTCAAGCCGGGGTGTCGTAAAAACAGCTTTCTCCAGATATTCCTCTGCTTCCTCAAAACTGTTCATTTTTAGCAGCGCCAGCGCTCGGCTCAGATAAATTCCGCTGGAACGTTCAGTTTCAAGAGCGCGTGAATACTCATTCTCAGCAATATAAAAAAAACCAATCCTATCCCAGGCCCTTGCCCGCAGATAAATTATTTCTCCGGGAAGATGGGAAAAAGATTCGGCAGTTTCAAGTAGTTCAACCGCCTGAAGGTAATCCCCCATTTCAAAAGCCTTACGGCCCTTTTCCCAGAATATCTGTTCGGCGGTTTTAAAAAATATAAGCAGTATGCCAAGTCCAATTAAAATAAATTTAAGTGTAGCGGAACTTTTCCTGACATCGTGTTTCCTTTTTGGAGACATTGCTGTGCCCATTATTACAGCCGCTGTTAGAGGTATAGCGGGCGTATGGAAAGGGAAAGAAACAAGGCCCGATGCGAGAACAGCCGCAATAGCCGCACGGGCCGGCATTCCAAAACCGCTGTCACTGCCGGACTTTTTAAACCAAAGGTAAAAAATCCATCCAATAAGCATAAACCCTGTAATTCCCGTCTCTGCAAGAATCTGCACAAAATCCGACTGCGCTCGCCGGGCTCGGCGTATATGTGAAGATGCTGCATACTTAAGATTTTCCTCTTTTCTGAAAAACTCTTCCCTGTAACGGGGGTATTCATAGTGAAAAGTTCCCGCGCCCGTTCCAAAAACAGGGTTTGATATGAACATTTCCCGGGAAACTCTCCAGACCCCTATTCTTGGATGCAGTGATTTCTCAACAATTCTATTGATACGGGGATAAAGAAAGAATCCGAAAAAGATTAAAAACCCTGCGATGGCGAACGCATAGTTTCTCCTGTTCTTGTTTTTCAGAAAAAATATAATGAAAACCGCTGCCATTGCAAAAATACCCGGGATAGTTCTTGAGGCCCTGCAAAGGTAAAGGGCCCAAATAGCGGGAACCAGGACTGCCGCGCCTTTCAGCGGTTTTTTTATGGCAAGATTTATCGCAAAAGGAATAGTAAGAAGGATATAATCTGCAAGATATACCCGGTTTCCGAAGGTGGCATAAGGCAGCCTTGAAAATCCGGAGGAGAACCCCCTGACAGGGTCTGAGATCCTGTAATACTGGAGAATTGCCAATATGCTTACGAAAAAAAGAGAGAAGAGAATTCCTCCCCTTACATTATCCTTAAGCGTTTCTGAGGAAATTGCGGATATGGTAAGAAGTATAAAGAAAACAATTATCATCGCCGCATAGTTCCCACCTGCAAAAGCAAACTTTCCTTTAACAGCGAGCGAGGCAGCGGTTATAAAAAGAAACCCTGCCGCCGGAATAAACAGTGAACTTGAAAATATTTTTTCAGGCCCCTCTGTAAAAATGAGGTAAAGAATGAAACAAGCCCCCGCAATTATTTTAGGAGCATGGAACTGATCAATAAAAGCGCTGCTGAAAGAAAGGGCAAATAGAAAAATAAAGAGAGGGAACGCTATACCGTGCTTTCTCATGTAAAACCTATTTTCCTTTACTGTATTATCCATTAATTTTAAAAGTTCCGGACCTTTAAAAAAGGCGGGGAAGAGTCTTGCTCTTCCCCGCCTATTAACTTTTCCTACTTTCCTATCCCTTACTTACCAGGTGCAGAGAGCATTATCTTCAGTATCAATATAGTCTCCCGCAGCGCCTCCAATACTCACACGGCCACGATCGGTGTCAAAAACAAGATCTGCATCGGTAACAACTCCGTCCCTGACTCTAATTGAAAACGCATACTCGTCATCAAGAAACTCGGCTCCTATAATTCCTTGTATTGAAGCCGGGAAGAAATAATGACGGCCGTAATATAGAGTCGTCGCGCTCCTTACAGTGGAAAGCTCTCCTCTCAGGTTTGCTTCTCGGGCTCTATCCAGAATATCGCCGAATCTCGGTACTGCTATTGCTGCTAGTATACCTATAATTGCTACAACGATCATCAGCTCAATCAGGGTAAAGCCTCCATTTGCTTTTTTCATAGACATCTCCTTTTCACCTCCTTTTCCGGACATCCCTCCTCTTTTCCTTTCTTAAATTGTCCGGACAAATAAATGTTAATACAAAACCCTCTTTCCTGTCAACCCACATGGGGTCAGACCCTACGTTTTACGTTTCTTTAATTATAAATTTATCCCACAAAATACTGATATTCGAGTTGTTCCTGATTATTTTATGAATCATTCGCGAGACCGTTGCATCGGAGAAATTAAGTTTTTTTGATATTTCGCCAATAGTCTTGTGACCGTAACGATGAGCCGCATAGGCAATCCCTGCCCTGCAACTGTGAATCCGGGGTCGCTTTGATGGTTTTAAGACAACCTCAGGTTTACAGTCATGTAAAACCTCGGCTCCTTTCAACAGCATATCCCAATTAACAGGAGTTTTTGAGCGAGACCTTTTCCTAACCTCGTGCTTACGAATTTGCATATATTTCTCAATATATTTATCTGATGCAATAAAATACTGGTTCCTTTTTTTTCTTTTCGGTAATTTTTCAGGAAAAGCCTGTTCTTCCAGCCATTTTTCCATCTTTCTATTTCCATTATTTATCGGTATATCTAGAATTCCTATAGCTTCTTTCCAATCAATCCATTCATAATCATTGTGTACGCCAGCATATAGCCCCGCCGTTGAACCCGGATCATGGACTGGATTTTTATAGAGACCGGCCTTTACACCCTGATTCTGTACATAACTCCATACCATACTGAAATAGGAATCTGATTCTACTATTGAACTGAAATACCGACCATCATAAAGAGGTCCTGTGCGGCTATATTTCTTATTATACCAATTTGCGTACCGAGACTTTACTGCCTGAAAAAAACGGGACATTGTAATATCCCTACGCCTTACGAAACCATGCCAATGCGTATTAAGAAAACCAAATGCATATATTTTTAAGTCGTGTTTTTTGCGAGATTCTATTATTATTTTTAAAAATTTATTTCTTTTCTCAGGTTTATCAAAAATACTCAATCCATCCAGACCGCGGATAACTACATGGTGAAAAGTATTTGTATAGTCTGCTCTAAAAGGACGGGCCATTTTATTTCATTCTATTAGAAACGTAAAACGTAGGGTCTGACCCCTTTATCTGGAGATTGCTTCTATTGCTTTTTCAACCGCTTCGAGCTGGTAACCCCTCACGTGGGGGAGTACTTCCAGAAGATATTTAAGTCCGTTGCGGCTTCCTATTTTTCCAAGTGTCTGCGCAGCTTCAATACGGAGTCGCCTGTCCCTGCGGAGAAGTTCCCCTACGGGGTCTGCGCTGGTCTCGTGGCCCATACTGCCAAGACAGTCAAGGGCAGCATACCTTACCCTGCGATCGGAGTCCCTGAGAGCCGGATGAATACGGATGGCAGCCGCTTCCGTACCTATTGCGCCCAGCGCATAGACAGCTTTCCAGCGTATCAGAACCCTCCGGTCCGAAACAGCGGCTCCGAGCTCTTCTATTACATCCTCTCCGCCTTTTACGGCAAGGATCCTGACAGTCTTTTCTCTTATATTCCTGTCGGGATCACCAACGGCCCAGGCAAGGGCTTTTATTGATTCCGGTGTAGATATTGAATCCAGCATTTCAAGAGATCTCATCCTTATATCGGACCTGTCGTCTGCAAGAGCCCTACTGAGCGCGGGTACTACCCTGTCATCACCTATTCGGCCCAGGGCTTCAACAGCAGCCATTCTTGTATGACGGTCATTATGAGCAAGAGCTACATCAAGCTGCCTTATCGCAGCTGCAGACGCTATAGGAGTAAGAAAATCAATGGCCTGTATACGTATTTCCCGGCGGCTGTCCTCTACCGCGCTTCCCAGGTGGACAACAACCCTGTCTCCCCCGGTCCGGCCCAGGGCCTCTACTGCTGCCATACGGGTATGCCGGTCAGGGTGTTCAAGGGCTCCGGCAATATGGTTCAATGCAGCATCAGAGGATATTCTGAAGAGGTAATGTATTGCCTTAAGCCGCAGGTCGCGCAGACTATCCTCAAGCGCGCGGGCAAGGGAGGCTACAACACGCGCGGTGAGGTCGCGTCCCAATGCCTCCAGGGCCTCCGTACGCGTATGTCGGTCATCACTGTCAAGCGCTGCCGCGATCTGCCTTATAGCGCTGTCCGTAGATATATCGAAAAGATACTTTATAGCCTTTAACCTTATATCGCGCTGACTGTCTTCCAGGGCGCGCCCAATCGGAATGACAACCCTCTCTTTTCCGTCGCGGCCAAGGGTGACAAGAGCGTGCATCCTGGTTTCACGGTCGGAATGGTTGAGGGCTGCCGCAATAAACTCTATAGCGCTGTCAGAAGATATCTCGAAGAGATAGTCTATCGCCTTCATTCTGAGGTGACGGGAAGGATCATCTATTGCCTTTCCTATGTAGAGAACTGTATCTTCTGTTCCCCTTTCTCCTAGAGATCTGAGAGCTTTTTCCCGTGTGCGTTCATCACTATGATCGATAAAACGTCCTATCTCCCTGACCGCTTCGGGAGAATCTATCACATCAATATAATCTATGGCGTTGAGCCTGAGGTTATGCTCCGCAACAGAAAACGCTTCACCAAGTTTTAAAGTGACCCTTGAGGCGGCAGGAGTAGAGACAGCCTTCTCAAAAATAGTGTTAACAGCGAAATCCCTTACTTTGCCAGACCTGTCTGTTATGCCTTTCCCCAGGTATTCAATAGAGTCCTCCGAAGGCAACACATCCGAAAGATATTTAAGGGCTTCAAAACGTATGCTTTCATCGCTGTCTGAAAAAGCCATTTCAACAGATTCGGTGTGGCCGAGAGTTATAAGCCCCCTGAGTGCACGAATTCTTATTTCCGGTTCGTTGTCCGCAAGAGCCTCCAGCAAAGCACCGGCAGTTTCATCTCCTCCTATTCGGTTAAGAGAGTTTATGGCTGCCAGACGGACCTCTTTCCTTTCATCAGTTACGGCAACCCTGAGCCGGTTTATTTTTTCCTGTTCTTCAGCGGCAGATCCGGGAATAGCCTCAACGGCTTCAAGACGGTCCCTCCACCTGTCGCTGAAAAGAGGGTCTGCGGGCGCCTGCGCCGCGGCCGACAATATGCCCGTAAAAAGGGCAACCAACAACAGGATAATTGTTTTTTTTATCATATTTCTATTATCTCCCTTAATTTTTCTTCTATATTATCCGGATCAGTAAGTTCCGTCCGGCCTGTATGTCTGCATTGAATTTCCAACTTACCCTCTCCTGTAAACTTTTTTCCCACCACGATTATAATCGGACAGCCTATGAGCAGTGCATCTTTGAATTTGATTCCCGGACTTTCACGGCGGTCATCCAGAAGAACCTCATATTTTTCTGAAAGCTTTTCAAAAAGCGAACTGCAGAATTCAGAAACGCTATCTGATATCTGTATTATGTGTAAATGGAAAGGAGCAATGGAAACGGGCCATATTATTCCTTCCTTGTCATGTGACTGTTCAATAGCTGCCGCAGCTATCCTTGTAACCCCTATGCCATAACAACCCATCATCATATTTTTTTCCGTACCGCCGGCATCAGTAAAGGTTGCTCCCATTGATTCTGAATATTTTTCCCCGAGAAGAAAAGTATGCCCTATTTCTATTCCTCTTTTAAACTCCATAGGTTTACCGCAGACGGGACAGAGGTCTCCGGGCAAAGCAGTCCTGAAGTCCCCTACTATGTCCGCTTCATAATCCCTTGAATAATTTATGTTTACAAGGTGAAAGTCATTTTCATTTGCACCGCTGACACCATTTTTTATTTCAGTAACCGCCCTGTCCGCAGCGATTATACTGACTTTTCCCTTGAGTCCGGAAGGCCCAGCAAAACCCGCAGAGGCTCCGGTGAGTTCTTTTACTCTTTCTTCGCCGGCAAGCTCTATATTTCCCAGCCTGGAAGCAGCCAGGCTTAAATTAAGTTCGTGATCTCCTCTTATTAGTATTGCAGCCGGCCCTTCAGAAGTTTCACATATAAGGGTTTTTATGAATTTTTCGGGTTTTCTATTCAAAAAAGAAGCTACTTCTTCTACGGTTTTTTTCCCGGGCGTATTTACTTTTTCAAGGTTTTTTTCATCGGCGGAGGTTTCCTTTTCATCCGGAGTTTCCGGCCTGGCGTATGAGGAGAGTTCTGTGTTTGCGCCGTATCCGCAGGAGCAGCAAGCGATCTCATCTTCTCCCGTGCCGGCGGGAACCATAAATTCATGGGATGAAGAGCCTCCGATATTTCCTGTTGCAGCTTCAACTTTTATAAAATTCAGGCCGCAATCTTTGAAAATACGGATGTATGCTACGACATTATCTCTGTAAGATTTAAGACACCCCTCTTCGTCAGAGTCAAAGCTGTAGGCATCTTTCATATAAAATTCCCTTGCCCGCATTACTCCGAATCTGGGCCTTATTTCATCACGAAACTTCATCTGGAACTGGTAGAGCAGAACAGGAAGGCTTTTGTATGACTTTATATCCGAAGCAACCAGCGAGGTCACAACTTCTTCATGGGTAGGACCCAGGCAGAAATCACGCTCCTGCCGGTCCTGAAGACGAAAGAGCTCAGGACCGTACAGGTCCCATCTACCGCTCCTGTCCCACAACTCCCTGGGCTGAAGCGCGCTCATAAAGAGTTCCTGACCGTCTATTTCATCCATACGGCGGCGGATAATATTTTCTATTTTTTTCACGACTCTCCATCCAAGTGGAAGGAATTCGTATATGCCGGAGGCCAGCTTTCTTATCATACCTGACCTTATCATCAGCTTATGGGAGGGAATCTCGGCCTCTTTGGGATCTTCCCTCAAGGTCGGTATAAAATATTTTGAAAACCGGGCTGATTTCAACTTATTTCTTTCTCTTTCTTACTTCCTCGACAAGTTTTTTAATTATGTCTTTTTCCTCTACCGCGCCGGTAATTTTTCCCCGGCTTACAAGAAGGGCCCCTTTCCGGGTCCCACAGACTCCTGTATCGCATTCCTTTGCCTAACCGGGCCCATTTACCTCACATCCCATTATAGCAACACGGAGCTTCTTTTTAAAGTCTTCTTCAGAAAGAGCTTCTCTGAATTTTTCCGATATTCTACCCACATCCATGCGGCTCCTTGAACATGCAGGGCAGGATATAATTTCAAGCCTCTCAGGTTTCTCCGAAGCAATCCCTCTCAGAATCCGGGCAGCCACCACCTCTTGAACAGAGTCACCGGTAACTGAAACACGTAAGGTATCCCCGAGGCCGTCCAGAAGAAGGCACCCTATTCCCGCAGCGGATTTTATTATTCCCTCAATTCCGCTGCCGGACGCTGTTACCCCTATATGAAGAGGTGTATCTGAATAAACGGAAAAAAACCTGTTTGCCTCAACAGTAAATTTGACAGAGGACGATTTCATTGAAACAACAAAATTTTCAAAACCGGTTTTTTTGATTTTTTCGTCCCATTCAAGAGCAATCTTTGCCAGTTCCTGAGGGGATGAAACGCTGCAGGACCCTGTATTGAAACCAAGGCGGAGAGCCGCTCCTTTCTCAGCGGTTTTTTCAACAGCATCCATTACTGCCCCTTCCGGCATATTTCCGGGATTTACTCTTATTTTATCAAATCCAGCTTTCAGAGCCTCCAGCGCTGCCGTTTTCGTAAAATGACAGTCGGCTATAAGGGGAACGGACAATTCTTTAAGTATTGGATATATTTCTGCCGCATGCCCTTTTCCGGGTACGGCGCACCTTATTAATTCTGCGCCGGCTTCCACCAGGCGCCGGCCCTCACGAAGAAGAGCTTTGCTGTCCGAAATCCCGGATTTCAGCATTGCCTGTATCCTTACAGGCTTACTTCCGCCTATGCCGACTTCCCCTATTTTTATCTCCCTGCTTATCACTGCCTTCCCGTAATCCCGGAATAGAGGCTGAGCATATCCGACCAGATGACATAGGCAATCAGTAAACCCAATATTACAAGCCCTATTAAATTTGCCGTCTGGATGGTTTTCAACTTCAGGGGAGAGCCTTTTATCTTTTCCGCCAGAGCAAACATAATGTGCCCACCATCCAGAATCGGTATTGGAAAAAGGTTTATCAGACCAAGGTTAACACTTATAAGGGCAATCAGCCAGAAAAGGCGGTCAATCCCGTAACGGGCAGCCTCTGAAATATGCATTCCTATACCTATGGGGCCGGCTATATCTGCCTCGAGACGACCCGTTATCATTAAATATACGGATTCCAGTACGTTCCATGTAAGAACTCCCGTGAAAGCAAAACCCCTGATTACTGATTGAAAGGGGCCAGCCTTTATCGTTTCAGAGCCCGGGGCTATGCCGATCATCGCACGGCCGGAAGAAGGGTCTATACGGGGGGTGATATATATACTCTCGGAAAAACCGTCCCTTTCGATTTTAAACTCAAGCGGCTTCTCTTCACTTGAGGATATTATACCGGTTAGTTCCGTCCATGTTTCAACCGGCGTCCCGTCAATCTCAAGTATCCGGTCTCCTCTTTCAATTCCGGCTTCATATGCGGCCCTTCCTTCAAAAACATCCCCTACCACCGGTTTGTCAACGACCTGAATAAGGCCCGTAAAAAATATAAGAGCCGAAAAAATCACGGCACCGGTAAGAAAGTTCATACCCGCCCCGGAAAAAAGGACTAAGATTCTTTTAAACGGGCTCAGAGCCATCAGCGCCCCTTCTTCAAAAGCATCCTCCTCCGCAGGGTCCTGCCCTTTCATTTTTACATAGCCCCCGAAAGGTATTGCTGACAGTTTATACCTTATTCCTTTTCGGGTAAATCCTGCTATTTCCTTACCAAAACCAAGGGAAAATGCATTTACTTTTACTCCCGCCCTCACTGCCGTTACCAGGTGTCCCAACTCGTGCACAAAAACAACAACCGTAAAGGTAAGGGCTATAGCTAAAATATTTAATATGTATCTCAGTAATATTTCCATCAATATTCCTCTTTCAACTTTTCAACTGCAAGCCGTACCGACTCCCTGTAGGACTTTTCAATATCTTCAACGCTGTCTGTTTTCCGGTCCAGGGAAAGGCCTGTCACATCTTTTATAAAAACGGGTATCTGAGAGAACTTCAATTTGCCTTCTGAAAACGCATCCACTGCGACTTCGTCGGCCGCGCAGAGCAATATATTTTTTACTCCTCCCCGGACTGCCGCATCGCGCGCTATTGAAGGACAGGGAAATTTCTTTTCATCGGGGAGATAGAGCTTAAGGTTTGAAATTTCTTCAATGCCTAATGGAGCGGCAGGCGACTTGGCGCGGCGCGGAAAAGTCATTGCGTACTGAATAGGTATTTTCATGTCCGCAGCACCCATATGGGCCGTCATTGAACCGTCTATGAATTCAGCCATTCCGTGTATAACGGACTGGGGATGAATAAGAACGTGAATTCTGTCAATAGGCAGCCCGAATAAGAAATGGGCCTCTATTATTTCCAATCCTTTATTCATAAGTGTTGCGGAATCTACGGTAATTTTATGTCCCATATTCCAGGTAGGATGTCTCAGGCACTCCTCAATTGTGACTTTTTCAAGATCCTCTTCAGTTTTGCCGTATACGGCGCCGCCGGAAGCGGTTATTATCAGACGGCTTATGTCTTTTATGTCTTCTTTCCTGATAAGCTGAAAAAGAGCGGAATGCTCGCTGTCAACCGGTATAAGCTGCGCCCCTTTTTCCTGGCCCTGTTTCAGGGCATCCCTTATAACCCTCCACCCCATTACAATAGACTCCTTATTTGCAAGGGCCACCCTTTTCCCCGATTTTAAACCTTCTACTGCCGGCCTCAGGCCGGCTATGCCTGCAAGTCCGTTTACAATAACATCGGTCCGGTCCATCGACACAAGCTCGCTTATACCTTCATGGCCCTTAAGCAACCTGGTACTCACGCTGGAACCCAGACGGGATTTCAGCGTGTCAAAAGCTTCCGGACAAGACACTGCAGCGTAAGCAGGCCGGTATTTTTCTATCTGACACATAAGTTTATCAACAGAAGTATTTGCCGTTATACCGAAAATATCTATGCCCTCAAGGTTTTCGGCAACTCCGAGCGCGCTTTCACCTATGGAACCGGTTGAACCCAGTATTACAACTTTTCTGTTCACAGCAAAAACCATGTCATACAGTAATAAACAATCGGAATAGTAAAAAGAAGACTGTCTATCCTGTCCAGAACCCCCCCGTGTCCCGGAAGAAAAGACCCTGATTCCTTTGCGCCGAAACTGCGTTTAAGGGCCGACTCGCAGAGATCTCCCGAAACTGCTCCAACCCCTATTAAAGCGCCTATAAAAGCAGTTTGGGTGAATGTCATAAAATCAAGAGAAGTAAAACTAAGAGCGGGTATTAAGGTCAACAAACGGACTAAAATAACCGCTGATGCAGATGCGCCTGCAAGAGCCGCAACTGCGCCCGCACGGCTTTTGTTGGGACTTGATGCATGCAGAGGTTTCTTTCCGTATTTACCTCCTATGTAAAAGGCTGCGGAATCAGCCATCCAGGTACAGAAAACGGCTATAACAGTAAATTCGTAGCCGTATGGCCTTTTTTCCCGCAGGAAAACTGCGTGTACAAAAAGCCAGCCGACATAGAATATTCCGGTAAGGGTTATTCCCGCCGATACAGCCGCCTCCTTAATATCTTTTTTAATTACAAGCAAGAGCATTACACCGGCAACTGCGAGAAAAATAATAAAAGGCGACAAATCACCTTCCCAGCCGGGATGCGATCCCGATGTTACGGAATAAGCATTGAGAAACATCATCACAACAACGGCAAGCGCCCACAGTTTAACCGAAGGGAGTTTTTTCTCATCTGACATGCGGAAAAATTCTCCCAGCCCCTTCACTGCAAGTGCAAGAACCAGGAGAAAGAAAGCCAGACCGCCCCATAAAATGAAAATATATACAGCGGGTATTCCTATAAAAGCTGAAATAACTCTTTTATTGTCCACTTAAACCCTCTTTCCGAATTTTCTGTTCCGGCGGCGATAAGACTTGAACGCCATATCCATGTCGTATTCTGTAAAATCAGGCCAGAGCACATCTGTAAAATAGAGCTCTGAATAAGCAAGTTTCCAAAGAAGAAAATTGGATATTCTCTGTTCTCCGCTTGTTCTTATAAGAAGGTCCACGTCCGGTATACCCGGAAGATAAAGGCAGTCTTCAATCTTTTCATCCTTACCTGCAAGCTTGCCTGCAGCATATTCGATTTCCTGACGGCCCCCGTAATTAACGCAGAATACCAGGTTAAGGCTTTTCCCGTAAGCTGTTTCCCTTTCAGCGCGCATAAAATATTCTTTTACTTTTTCCGGAAACTTTTCACGGTTACCCGATATTAGAAAACGAATGCCGTTTTCTTTCATATCCGGAAGCCTCTTATCGATATATTCAATAAAGAGCTCCATAAGCGCGTCAACTTCATCTTTTGGCCTTGCCCAGTTTTCTGTAGAGAAAGCAAAAAGAGAGAGATAATTTACACCGCACCGGGCGCAATATCGCACAATCTTTCTTACGGTTTCAGCTCCGCGGCGGTGTCCCCACACCCTGTCAAGGCCTCTTACACGGGCCCACCGGGCATTACCGTCCATTATTATTGCTACGTGTGAAGGTATCTTTATTTTATTCAACTGAGACGGGCATGCGGTTAAAACTCAGGATCACAATACCTAATTAACCTTCTCTGATTTCTTGTTCTTTCTTCTGCAAGCACTCATCTATAAGGCCTACATATTTATCGGTTATCTTCTGAAGCCTCTCCAGGCTACGGTAACATTCATCTTCAGATATCTCGCCCTCTTTTTCCAGGTTTTCTATTTTATTCCTGGCATCGCGCCTGATATTCCTTATTTCAACCCTGAATTCTTCCGCAACCTCTCCACTCCGCTTTATAAGATTGTCCCGCCTTTCGGAGGTGAGAGTAGGAACATTAAGCCGTATAGTTTTTCCGTCGGTATTGGGAGTCATTCCTATATTTGCGGAAATAATGGCTTTCTCAACCGGGGCAACCGCATTTTCATCCCAAACTTTTATCTCAATAAGACGGGGCTGAGGAATATTTATATTAGCGACTTGGTTGACAGGGAGTTTTGAACCGTAATAATCTACAGTAACTCCATCAAGAAGCGCAGCTGAAGCGCGTCCGGTCCGGATTCCGCGGAGTTCCCTGGCAAGTATTTCCTCCGCCTCTTTCATTTTGTGTTCGGTATTTCTTTCTATATCACTTACAGTAACCATGCGGACCTCCTTATCTTAAAACCGTACCTACTTTTTCCCCTTCCAGAACTTTTTTAAGGGCACCATCTTTGTGAAAGTTAAATACAACTATGTCTATACCGCTGCCTTTAAGTATGGAAAAGGCTGCAGCATCCATTACCTGCAGGCCTTTTGACAGGGCTTCTTCTATCTTTAATTCTCCGGGCATAAGTTTTGCGGCTTTATGTTTCTCAGGGTCCATATCATATACACCGTCAACTTTTGTAGCTTTCAAAACGGCGGATGCCTTTATTTCAAGAGCCCGCAGGGCAGCGGCTGTATCAGTGGTAAAGAAAGGAGAACCCGTACCTCCGGCAAAAATAACAACTGTTCCGTTCTCAAGATATTTAACGGCTTTTTCGGGGTTGACAGGTTCGGCTACTCCTCTAACCTCAAAAGCGCTCAGTATTACAGATTCAACTCCAATTTTTTTAAAAGCGTCTTTTAGGCCGATGGCGTTTATCAGGGTTGCGGTTATACCCATGTAGTCCGCCGAAAGCCTTTCAATACCGCGGGATGTTCTTGCCCTTATTATATTCCCTCCCCCAACAAGAACTGCAGTCTGGGCAGCAGAAAGAGAGGAACTTATTTCTTTAGCTGTTTTTGCAGTAGCCGAGGAACAGAAACCCCCGCTGCTGCTTCCAAGAAATTCTCCGCTGAGCTTCAGCAGGATACGGGGGTATGTCATTTTCCTATTTCAAAGCGAATAAACCTGGCAAGCTGAATGTTTTCGCCGATCTTTCCGATTGCTTCAGATATGATATCCTTAACCTTTTTTTTGTCATCCCTTATGTAAGCCATTTCAAGAAGGCAGTTTTCCGAATAAAACCTGTTCATTTTGCCTTCTGTTATTTTATCTATCATTTCCGCCGGTTTACCCTGCTCGGCCAACTGTTTTTTTATTATTTCTTTTTCCCTGCTGATTGCATCCTCGGAAACTTCATCTCTACTGAGCCAGCCGGGCTCTGTCGCCGCAACCTGCATTGCAATTTCTTTCGCCAGGTTTTTAAAATCATCGGTCCTGGCAACAAAATCTGTCTCGCAATTCAGCTCAATTAGTACCCCTATGCGGCTTCCCGGATGAATATAAGAGTATATTATTCCTTCTGCGGCTTCCCGGGAGGCTTTTTTTGCAGCCTTGGCCTTGCCTTTTTCCCTGAGATAATCAAGGGCCTTGTCCATATCAAAATTATTTTCCTTAAGGGCCTGCTTGCAGTCCATTATCCCGGACCCTGTCATTTCCCTAAGCTGTTGTATCTGTTCCAGATTGCTCATTCCTCTTCCCCTTTCGCAACTTTTTTATCTTCTTTACTTTTACCCGCTGATTTTTTTGTTTCCTTGACAAGTATTTCTTCTCTTTTAATATCTTCTTCTTCCGGCTCATTCTCTGTCTTATCTTCCGGTTCAACTGTTTGCTTTTCCGCCACTGTTTCTTCCTTATCATCTACGCTTTCTTCTGACAGGTCTTCTTCGGCCTGCTGTTTGCGTAAAGACATCCCTTCCTCAGCGGCATCGGCTATTACTGAAGTAATAAGCTTTATTGATCGTATAGCGTCATCGTTGCCGGGGATTACATAATCGATTCCGCGCGGGCTGCAGCTTGTATCTACAAGCGCGACAACAGGTATTCCGAGTTTGTTTGCTTCGGCTACGGCTATTTCTTCAAGGTCAACATCAACGACATATACTATATCAGGCAGGCGCTGCATCTCCTTTATTCCCGTAAGGCCTCTTTCCAGCCTGAACATTTCCTTGCTTAAACGGGATTGTTCTTTCTTGGAGAGGTTTTCAAATACTCCGTCCTCTTTCATTTGCTCAAGCTCTTTCAGCCTTTCTATACTCTTGGATATCGTGCTGAAATTTGTAAGCATGCCGCCCCACCACCTGTAGTTTACATAGAACATGCCGCATCTTTTGGCTTCTTCGGTAATTACTTCTCCTCCCTGACGCTTTGTGCAGACAAAAAGGACGTCACTGCCTTCGGCCACACTGTCCCTGATAAAAGAGTAGACTTCTTTGATGTTCTCTACCGTTTTTTCAAGGTCAATTATGTGAATGTTGTTTCTGTCCGTAAATATATACGGTTCCATTTCCGGGTGCCAGTCTCTTGTACGGTGACCGAAATGCACTCCGGCTTCCAGCAGCTGCTTCAGTGTAACTATTGACATAATTTAAGTTTCTCCTTTACTTTCTTCTTTCTTCGTAAAAATTATTAATAAATTTAAACAAACTTCAAATTTATTTCGGGGTGATTTTAGTAAATTTCACATATATATTCAAGTTTGCAAACCCGGGGACTTTAAAGATGTATTTAGTCTGCCGCATTAAGAAAAATCTGAAATCCCGGGTGGACGCATTAAAGTCTACTTGCCTGACTGGTTTTAACTGTGGTTCTCCAAGATTATTTAAAAAAACCCACAGCGTAATGCAGATACTTGACAAATTCCGGTACAGCGCCAGGTCTTTTTGCAGGATCCGGAATATATGGCAAAAACCCTGCGCTGTTTATTTTTAAGATGCTTTATACCTTTATTTATCCTTCTGTTTTTCAAATAATTTATTGACTGTACCATAGCATATAATCAATAATTTTTCAAGAAAACGGGGATTTTTAAGAAACTTTACATTTTTTTCATTTCTTGTTAGAATGCCGTATCTTAAAAAATAAAAAGAGTTAAGGAGAAAAAAATTATGATAAAGGAAACAGAAGTCGCAAAATTCAAAGCCCTGAGGTTCAGATCCTCTGACGGTGATATTGCTGAACTTGTCTCTCCGCCTTACGATGTATTTGACTACGGCGACGAGCTGGACTGCAAACTGAGAAGCAACCCGCATAATATAGTCCATATACTTAAACCCGAAGGCGAAGGCATGGTCAAATATAAAAATTCTGCCGATATTATCGAACGCTTCCTTTCGGAAAAAGTCCTTCTACAGGAAGAGGAGGAGAGTTTTTACGTACTCCATGAAGAAGGCCAGAAACATACCCGCACGGGCCTGATGGCAATAGTAAGAATAGACCCTGAATATAACAGGATAAAAGAGCATGAAAGGACAAAAAAAACACCTCTTGAAGACCGCATAAACCTGCTTTTTTCCACGGGCACCAATACCGGGCCGGTCTTTGCAGTAGCTTCGGACCGTGATGAAAAATTTATAACGGCTTTGCAGGAAGATTTTAAAGAGGATAACCTGCTTTATGATTTCCGCTCCTATTCAGGGGCAAAAACCCGGCTCTACAGAACTGATAACAATATTTATTCAGATATATTAAGAGATTCTGTACTTTATATAGCAGACGGCCACCACAGGTATAAAACGGCCATACACTACGCGAAAGAAATGCATAAAAAAAACGGAAATAAAGACGGAAGATTCAATTATGTTATGATGTATATCGTGCCGTGCAACAACCTAACAATACACCCAACTCACCGGATGATCGGAAACGTCACGAAAAAAGAGGCAAAGGAAATACTGGAAAAAATCCGTGATAATTTCGGGCTTGAAAAAAAAGAGAACCTTTGCATACCCGATTCCGGCAGCCTTGGGGTTTATTTCGATAAAGCATATTATACATTCAATAGCACCCTAAAGGAAAAACCGGACACTCTTTTTCTGGATGAAAAGATTTTCAGGCCTTTTATGCCCTCTGAAATGAAGCTTGATTATTTAAGCGGAGATATGGATGTTCTTGAAGATCTTAAGAAAAAAGTGGACAGAGGGGATTTTCAGATGGCCTTTCTGTTGGCGCCGATGAGTTTTGAAGGTGTGAAAAAGGAAGCAGATAAAAGGGAGATGCTTCCTCCAAAATCTACTTTCTTTTATCCAAAAGTTCCATCCGGACTACTCATGTACCGCGCCAGGTAAAGACCCGAAGAACCCGTTTTTAACTAAAAACATCTCCGGGTTCAATGCGATTTCCGGCAAGAAAAGAAGAGGAATCCATAACCCGGCCGCCGGAGGACTGAAGCCGGAGTATTTCTATTGATCCTCTGCCTGCCCGCACCTTAAACGTTTTTTTTCCTGATTCAATAACCCAACCCGGCCCGTAATCGTCCTTACAAGGCGTTTCTGATACACGGGCTTCAAGAATTTTTATCCTGAGGCCCTTTTTCTCTAATACGGCCCAGCAGCCCGGAACGGGAGAGAGCGCCCTTACCCTGTTTACTATATCCTGCGCGGGACGGCTAAAATCCAGACGGCAGAATTTCTTGTCTATTTTGGGCGCCCTGGTTACACCGGACCTATCCTGAGGCAAAAGCGGCAGTTCCTTTTCTTCCGAAAGGTACTGAAAGATTTTTTCTGTAAGTTTCACCCCTTCCTCTGTCATTTTTTCTTTGAGAGAACCGTAATTTTCCCCTGGGCCTATGGCGATAGGCTTTTTAAAAACTATCTCTCCGGCATCTATTTCTTTGTTCATTTTAATTACGGTAATCCCCGTTTCTTTATCACCGCGCAAAAGAGAATACCTTACCGGCGACGCCCCTCTTAAATCCGGGAGGAGAGAGTAATGTATATTAAAACATCCGGCGGGAAAAATACTTAGAGTCTCCTCTGAAAGTATCTGGCCGAAATCTACTACAAGCGCAGCGGAGGCCTCAAAGCTTTTTATTTTTTTTACAGACTCCGGAGAGTTAACGTCATCTGTCTGGAAAACTTCAAGGCGTGAAGATTCGCAGAAGCAGGCCAGCTCCGGAGTTTTACGTTTTCTTCCCCTTCCGGCATGACGGTCCGGCCCGGTCACTGCCAGAACCAGGTCAGAAAAAGGAGAACTTTTCATTGATTCGGCATAACTGCACCCGGTCCGGGTTCCGGACATTAAAACTGTTTTAATCGCAGCCACTCTCACTCTCTTTTTTTTTCTTGTTAATTTTTGCCTTCAGGCGAAGCCAGCATCTCGCCGGGAAAGGAGCCCTATCAACGAAAACAATGCCGTTTAAATGGTCTATTTCATGCTGCATTACAATTGCAAGAAGGCCGGAGGCCTCTATGATCTTCCTATCATCGTCAGGCCCGGTCTCTACCTCTATTTGAAGCGCCCTTTTTATTTTACGGCTGACTCCCTTCACGCTAAGACACGCTTCCTCTATGGATTGGCTTCCGGATTTTTTTACTACACGCGGATTTAAAAGAAGAAGAGGCCTGTCCAGATTATCAAAATATTTATCCGATATAACCGCTATGCTTTTATCTATACCTACTTGTGGAGCAGCAAGCCCTATCCCCTCATAATTAATCATTTCCGCTACAAGTTTACCATAAAGCTCTTCGGCATCCCGGCGGCTGGCCCGGGCTGCTTTTTTTCTCAATATACGGTTTGGATACAGTCTCATTTTCATAGTTGAGTTATTAAAGCATGTTGTAAGGGTCAATGTCAATTTTTATCTTTACAGACCTTACCGGATTTGATTTTTTCATACCTATAAGCTTTTCGGATATATCGTTCTCCGGAGCGTACTTGATTATAACCTGCCATCTGTAATTTTCCCTCATCCGGTAAACCGGCGCAGGCGCCGGGCCCAGGACCTCAGCATCCGGAATGTGCTCTGAAACATAGTTGCTGACATATGAAGCCGCATCCTGCGCCCTGGCACTCTTTTTATGAGAACAGACCACGTTCACCAGTTCCCTGAAAGGAGGAAACCCCGCGGTCTTTCTTACCTCTATTTCTTCCCTGTAAAAACTCTCATAATTGTTATCAAGCTGAAGCCTCACACTGTAATGTGAAGGATTGTAGCTCTGTATAACTACTTCGCCCCTGTTTCCTCTTCTGCCGCTGCGCCCGGAAACCTGTTTTAGAAGAACATAGTTTTTTTCGGACGCCCGGAAATCCGGCAGAAAAAGAAGAGAATCGGCATCAAGCACGCCTACAAGGGATACTTCGGGAAAATCCCATCCCATAGCAATAAGAACAGTGCCTACAAGTATATCTGTTTTTCCGTTTGCGAACGAGTTGTATATATTTTGTGCCTCTCCCTTTTTGCGGGTTGTATCAGCATCCATACGCGATATTTCAGCTTCGGGAAAAAATTTCCTGAGCGCTTTTTCAACACGCTGTGTCCCGAACCCCCTGTACTTGAGAAGAGCCCCCCCGCAGGAGGGACATTCACTATGCACGACAGCGCTGTGTGAACATATATGGCAATGAAGCTTTTTTTCCCGGACCTGGTGCATAGTAAGAGTTATGCTGCACCGGGGGCATTTAATATTTTCCCCGCAGAGGCTGCAAAGTACCGATCCCGAAAACCCCCTGCGGTTTACAAATATCATAATCTGTTTTTTATTTTTCAGGGCCGCTTCCATTTTATTGATCAGGTACCTTGAGAACATCCAGCCTTCTTCCTTCCTCATATCAACAAGTGTAACCTCGGGCAGATCCTTCCTGTAAACTCTCTCCTTTATTTTAAGATGAGTTATTTTATCTGAAACCGCTTCGGTGTATGTATTTACAGAAGGGGTGGCGGAGGCAAGTATAAGCTGGGCTTTTTCAATGTCGCACCTGGTACGGGCTACCCACCTCGCGTCATAATAGGGCGACTGGGACTCCTTGTATGTATCATCCTGTTCCTCATCTATTATTATTGCCCCGGGGTCTTTAAACGGCGCAAAAACGGCAGATCGGGTTCCTATAAGTATCTTTGTCCGGCCTCCCTTAATACGCCTTATTATTTCCATTTTACGCGCCGGGGTTATGCGGCTGTGCCATATATCAACAGCAGAAGAACCGAACCTGTTGAAAAACATCTCTGTCAACTGGGCGGTAACTGCTATTTCCGGAACAAGGAGCATTGTCTGACGCCCCTGCTCTATAAGAAAAGATATTAGATTCATATATATTTCCGTTTTCCCGCTTGCCGTTACTCCTTCCAGAAGATAGATAGAGTGCTTGCCTTTTTTTATATTATTAATCACCGGTTCCAGAGCTTTTTTCTGGGACTCCGTCAGCAGAAAACCCGTTTCAGGCGAAATGTTTTTTAGGGAGGAATCCCGGCGCGGACGCATTGATGGCTTTATAAAAGGGGGGAGAATGGTCCCGAGCACTTCTCCCAGAGGTATAGCGTAGCGGCGGCTCATACGGCGGGCAAGTTCTAGAAGAGAGGGAGTAAGGAGCGCTTCAGAATCTATGACCGAGCATATTTCTTTCAGTTTAACTCCGGCTGCATCCGAAGGCTCCTGAGGAAAAGAAATAACATATCCTATCCTGGTACTGCGTCCGAACGGAACTTTAACCCTGGACAGCAAAGATACACTTTCAGGGCCCAGGTAATGGTATGTGCTGAATACGGGTATGGGAAAGGCAACCTCTAGTATTTTCAAAGCAGCGATAGAATAAGTTTTGTATCTTCGTAGACTTCCGCTTTTTTAGAGCTGTTGCGCAAAAGGTAAGCGGGATGGTAAGTTGGCACTATTTTTACTTTGACCGGCCCGAATTCCCTTTCGTAAACCTTTCCGCGCAGATCAGTTATCCTTTCATCTGTCCCGAGGATTGTTTTTGCAGAAGGAGAGCCAAGAGGAACTATGACTTTAGGTTTTATCAGAGCAACCTGCTGCTGAAGATAGGGCAGGCAGCTTTTCACTTCATCGGCCGAGGGCGGACGGTCATTCCCCCTTTTCTCAGGATCTGACGGGTCCTTCATAGGATGGCATTTTACAATATTTGCAATATATACCCTGGATCGATCTGTTTTTAGGGCGCCGGAGATTATTCTGTCAAGAAGTTTACCTGCCCTTCCCACAAATACCCTGCCCATATGATCCTCGGTGTAACCGGGGCCTTCCCCGACAAACATTATCTCCGCCGAAGGAGACCCCTCACCAAAGCAGGGGTTGAGCCGGCTGCTGCCTAGGGAGCACTGCTTACATTTAAGGACATCTTTTTCAAGTTTATTAAGTAACGCTTTTACGCTTACGGACTCCGTCACGACTGCCTTCCTTTCTGTATTTTTCCGGCAACTGCAAAAAAAACCTTCCTCTCCCGATTCGCGGCGCTGCTGAAGGTACTTTTTCAGTAATTGTTTCTTATCTTCAGGCACCTGTTTAAAATTAAGTCCGCAGTTTCCCCAAGGGGAACTTCCTCAAACAATTCTGATCCGGATCTTGAAACCATAATAAAACTCTTTTTTTCTTTTCCAAAATTTGAAGGAGTGTTGGCAATTACGATATCACAGTTTTTTTCTTCCATTTTATTTCTTGCGGTTTCTTCATTATATTCATCTTCAAGTGAAAATCCCACTATAATTCTTTCTTCTTTCATTTCTCCGGCCCACTTAAGTATATCAGGATTGGGCAGAAGCCTAATTGCTGGTATACCATTTTTTTTCTTGATCTTCCCTTCTGCCCTTTCAGGCCGGAAATCACAGACCGCAGCGGCTGCAACAAAAATATCACAGGCAGCATATTCTTTTTTTACGGCCTCAAACATATCGAGGGCACTTACAGTATTTATGGTTATTCCCGGATTTTCAAGTTTCTCCCCTGTTCCGGAAACAATTGTAACCGAAGCGCCGTTCTTTAAAC
>PWOI01000051.1 GCA_003557485.1 Elusimicrobiota bacterium
ATATGCTTAATTTTTCAAGCGTACCTATAAACGGCAGAAAGACAGCCGTGTTAAATAGATTGAAGAGGGTGTGCGAAAAGGCAATATAAAACATTATGGTTGAAGTTGTCATTTGACCCGGGACAAGAAAATTAACAGCGCTTGTAAACCAGCCGAGATAAACAAAAACAAGCATATAAGAAACTCCTATTAAATTAAAAAGAGTGTGTGACATAGCGGCCCGCCGGGCAGAAAGGTTTGCGCCCAGCGCCGAAATCTGGGCAGTGATTGTTGTTCCTATATTTTCCCCCAGAATAATCGGCACGGCCGCTTCAAAAGGTATTATTCCGTTAAAAGCCAGCACCTGGACAAGAGCTATTGTGGCGCTTGAACTCTGAAGAACGATAGTGAAAACAAGCCCAGCTAAGACTCCCAGGATGGGATTGCGGCTGAAGGAAATAAACATATTTTCAACATATTCGCTTCCCCTCAAAGGATCGACAGCGGTTCTCATAAGAGCAAGCCCCGTAAAGAGCAGGCCTATGCCAAGTATGACCTCACCCATAAACCTTGCCTTCCTGGTCTTTGCGGTCTTCATAATCAAAACCCCAACCCCTACAGCAACAAGAGCATAGGCTGCTATATCAAAAGCACCGATCAAAGATACAATCCAGGCGGTGAAAGTTGTACCGATATTGGCCCCGAGCAGTACGGATATAGCCTGGGCCAGGGTAAGCAGGCCTGCGTTTACAAACCCGACAACCATTACCGAAGTAGCGCTTGATGACTGGACAAGAAAAGTTACAAGAACTCCAACGCCGATGCCGACTACCGGCAGTTTGGTAGCCCTGTGAAGAAAGCTTTTAAGGCGATCCCCGGAAACCTTCTTCATTCCGTCAGACATAAGCTGCATTCCAAAGAAGAAAAGCCCGAGTCCGCCTATAAGTGTAAAAACAGATTGTTGTATCATAATAACCCCAAATGTTTCAAAGCATTAAAGAAAATTCCGTAAGTTATATACGGGTTTTATGGGTTAATTATCTTTTTATTATGGTAGTTTGTCAACTTTATTAAAACCCTGCTTTACTCTTACATCCCGGTCGATGGGAAAAACTCCCGAATGCCTCTCTACTCCTTTTTTTAAAATATATATTGTCTATTTATTGGTATCCCGCATAAACCCTTCAATTTCTTTTAAGCAGGTGTTTTGAAGACCAGTTTATTCCTATAGCTCCAAGAGGTGCCGTTATGATTATGGACAAAACTGCTATGGCAAGTATCAGATCCCCCTAAGGTATACCCATAGAAAGGGGTATGGCTCCTACAGCAGCCTGAACAGTCGCTTTAGGAAAATAGGCTATTATGCAGAACAATCTTTCTTTTGCGTTCAGGTTTGTTGCTGCTGTGGAAAAAGCCACACCGGCACTTCTGCCGGCAAGGCCTATCAGGATTATTAACGCTCCTATGGGGCCCGCATCCCGGGCAAGATGGATATTGACCTGCGCCCCGATGAGTACAAAAAGAAGTATTTCAGCAAAAATCCATATTTTCCCGAATTTCTCCGCTATCCTTTTAGCTGTTTGCGGAGTTTTCTCAAGTATTATGAAACCAACTACCGTTACTCCGAGCAGTCCTGCTACCTGAACGGTTCCGCTTAAAAGGTCTTCAATGGCAGTTATAAGAATCGCTATGCCCAGTATGTAAAGAACTTTTTTTGTATCTCTCATACTGAAACGGGAAAAAGATTTTATAAGTAAAAATCCTGCAAGAATGCCAATTGCAATGCCGAGCAATATAGAAGAGAAAAACGTCAGCACCTGTCCCGTAACATTTACAGATGCCGCTGCGTATATAGCAAGGAACGATGTCAACATGGTCACGGCAAAAACATCATCAACAGAAGAGCCCGCCAGTATCAGAGTCGGGATACCTTTATCGGCACCTATGCCTTTCTCGGAAAAGTGAAGCATCCTGGGTACAACTACTGCCGGAGAGACAGCGGCTACAACAAATCCAAGAATAGCGCCTTCAATGAAACCGAAACCCAGGAAATGCATTGAGATGAAAGCTATTGTGAAACCTTCTATGAGCCCGGGAATGAAACTCAGCTTTATAGCGGTCTTTCCAACTTTCTTAAGCTTCTGCTTTTCCAGTCCCAGTCCTGCGCGCAGCAAAATGATAACAAGTGCAATAAGCCTGAAGTCAGAAGAAACCCTGAGCAGTTCCGGCGTAAGCCAGCCAGCCCCGTACGGACCTATTACTATTCCTGCCAGAAGCATCCCGAGAATACCCGGGAGTTTCATGGCTTTGAATACATAATTCGCAAGCAGCCCCAGTATAATTATAATGCCTATACTTGTAGCCATAAAAGTTCCTTTCAACAAATAACTCCTGCCTTTTATAAGCAGGAGTCATCAGCGCGTATTTGCGCATTTAAAGGCGAACCCCATCGCCTGTGCTCAGAGCCTACAAAAACATTGAGGAATTTTCAAATACAATAGCCGGACATTTGCATTTTATGCTTAATTTGAGCCGTGGTTTATTTTTTCGTAAAGGAAGTGCGCGGAATATACCCAGGTGGCTGGGGAGGCAGGATTCGAACCTGCAAATGCCGCCTCCAAAGGGCGGTGCCTTGCCGTTTGGCGACTCCCCATTTAAATCAAAGCGCTTACAATGTGTGTTTTAAGGCCGAATTCTTTATTTATCACTTCTTCACCCGTTTCAACCAGCTTTTTGTCGTTTGAAAGAGCAAAAACAAAAGATCCACTGCCTGAAAGGAGAGGATACAAGCCCCAGTTTTCAAGCCGGTTCTTTAAATCCTTCAATGACGGATAAAGATTGAAGACAGTTTCTTCAAGATCGTTTCTCAGTATAGCCTGCCAATCCATATCTTTATACAGTTGTATAATATTATCCAGATCACTGCCTCCTGTCAAACGGCCGCCGGAATAGTTTTCATATATTTGCCCGGTAGATATCTCAAGTCCCGGATCTACAAGAAGAATGAAGTAATCCCTGTTTTTAATTGTTTCCAGGTGGTCAATTACTTCTCCGCGGCCGGTCGCCAGGCATCCTCCTTGACGTAAAAAGAAATTTACGTCACTTCCCAGTTCAGCACCCATTTCATCAAGTTTTTCAGGACCAAGGCCTGCGCTGAATATACTGTCAAGCGCTTTGAGGGTGGCAGCGGCGTCTGATGAGCCTCCTCCAAGTCCTGCTCCCGCAGGAATATTTTTTTCAAGCTTTATCCTGCAGCCTTTTTTTATCCCGGTTTCCCGGAAGAAAAGAGAGGCTGCCCGGTATACGAGATTTTCCTGAAGGGGGATCCATCCGGGAGCCTCAATCTTTATTTTACTTTCTTCTGTTATTTCAAGCCGGTCAAAAAGAGAAACTTTGACCATTATCGAAATCAGCTCGTGGAATGAATCCTCTCTTTTTTTTCCAACATTTAAAAAAAGGTTTATCTTGGCGGGAGCTTTAAATTCCATAAATTATATGTACGTTAATATTAATGTCCGGAGATATTATGTCAACCTCTCCGGGGAACCTGCCTTTTTCTGTTTTTGTCCATCCGCTGTACTTAAGTTTAATATCACCTATTTCAATTTTATCTGTTTTTCTGCCTTTTGCAGGATTAAAAATAAATGTCCAGAATCTTAAAAGCTCGGCAAGGTCCTCTCCGGCTTTCATCCCGGTGTACTTTACTTTTCTTCCCCTTACTTCAACCTCACCCCGGGGGACGCCTGTGTAATCGCTGAAAATTACTATGAACTCATCCTTAAACCCATCTAATCTGAAATTGCCGGTTAATATATCAGGGTATCCTTTTCCCGGAATATAACAATGAACTTCCATTATTCCCGTGAACTCCGCACGGGGAGGCCGGGGCATTCTTCTTCCGCACCCGTAAACTACAAGCACAATAGCCAGGAAAATCAGGCTTTTTTTCATTTTATGATTTCTTTTATTTTATCAATCAACCGGCTGTTGCCGGGGTCCATTTTCAGTGTTTCACGGTATATTCTGAGCGCAGCAGCCGGATGGCCGAGTTTCAGATAAACATCACCAAGATGCTCAAAAATCTCAGGATCCCTTTCTAGTTTTGCTGCTTTTTTAAGTTTTGTAAATGCCTCTTCGTATCTGCCCTGGCGGTAATATACCCAGCCTATACTGTCGATATAGGCAGCCTTTCCAGGATTTACTTCAAGAGCCCTTTTTATGTACTGCTCGGCTTTTTCAAGATTTATGTTCCGGTCTGCCCAAAGGTAACCCAGGTAATTCAGCGCCAGGTCATGTTCGGGGTTAAGCTCTATGCTTTTCTTAAACATTTCATAGGATACTTCTTCTTTTCCCATTTTGTCGGCTGATACTCCAAGGTTGAAATAGGCATCTGCATCTTCTCTTATATCCACAGCCTGCTGCAGAGCCATAAAAGCACCTTCATAGTCATCTTTAAAAAGCCTGGCAAAACCCAGAAGATACCAGGCTGAAAATTCTTCCGGATTTGCTTCCGCAATTTCTTTGAATATTTCCTCTGCTCTTGCGGTTTCATCCGCTTTAAGAAACATTGTTCCCCTGCTGACCGGAATGGAATATTCATCTCCGGTAAGTTCCTCAAGCCTTAGGTAAAGATTCTCTGCCTTCTGCGTCTTTCCCAGGTCTCCGTATATTCCCGCAATCATATAAAGGGACTGCATATCATCGGGATCACTCCGGAGATTTTCTTCCAGGTATTTTACCGCCCTGGATTTTCTTTCGCTGTGAATATATATTCTTGCTATCTGAAGATTTACTTCTCGCCTGTCGGCTCCGATTTCAGCGGCATGCCGGTATACCCTAACAGCGGCGTCATAATGTTTCATATCAAGGTACAGGTCTCCTATTGCAATGACGGCATAAATATTTCCGGGATCCAGCTTTAATATTTTAGAATACTGTTTAATAGCTTTCCCCTGCTCGCCTGTTTCCGAAAAGTAAGTGCCCAGTTCCAGCCTTACCCTAAGGTTAGCCGTATCTTCGATAAGTATTTTTTTATACATCTCAACAGCTTTTTCCTCATCTCCCAGATAAAAATAAAGCCCGGCCAGAGACTCCATAAAATTTTCATCCGGGCCGGCAAGTTCAAGAATTTCTTCGGCCATATCCTTTGCCATGGAGTATTCCCCTAATATATAGTAGATTTCAAAAAGATCTTTTCTTACTGTTACGCTTTCCCGGTCCAGGCCGGCAGCTTTTTCAAGGTAATAGAGCCCTTCCTCAATATTGCCGTCGCGAAGCATAATGCGCGCCATTATATAATTATAATGCGGCGTATATTCAGGAGCGGGCCTGTAAAACGCCAGAGAAGAGTGAGTAACGGCGTATATAATTGATGCCGCAAAAATAACTGTTTTTTTAAACTTCATCTGTTCCGCCGTGAGCATAGTAACTGTTGAATATCTTTTTCATAGGATTTTCTTTTTTTTCTTTCAGAATCGCGCTCAACTGATCTAAGGTAAGAGCCTTCAGCTTATTCAAGTCCCTGGCCGGGATTTCATTTTCCCTACCGCTGTTAAGTGTTTTAAGAACAACGGAAACTTTAAGTTTCAATAAAGAGTTTACACACTCGCTGTCAAGTTTTTTCCCCGAATCGCTTTTTATTTTATCTATTACCGTTTTAAAGGCCATTGGCCTCCTGTAGTATCTTTCATATGTAAGTGAGTCAAAAACGTCAGCAACGGCTATTATTCTTGCCATATGGGGTATCTCGGATTTCTTTTTCTTAAGAGGGTACCCGCTTCCGTCAATATTTTCGTGGTGCAGGGCAGCAGCCGGCGGTATTTCCCGGTACTCGGGCTGAAAATAGATATTCTCAAGTATTGCTCCTGTTTTCTCGGCATGGGACTGAATATGCCTGTATTCTTCTTCCGTAAGTTTTCCGGGTTTTGTAAGGACAGACTCCTTTACTCCTATTTTTCCAAGGTCATGAAGAATAGCTGCATACTCAAGTATTTCCAGTCTCTCCCTGTCATAGCCCAGATTCCTGCCTATTTCAACTGAATAGTTTCCGACCCTTATTGAATGTCCGGCGGTTTCGGGATCACGGGCATCTATTGCTTCGGAAAGGGTTCTGATAAAGGAAACAAATGTTTTTTTGAGTTCCCTGTAAAGTATTGCGCTCTCAAGAATAGCAGCCGCCTGTCCTGAAAAAAGAGCCAGGAGTTCTTCGTCCTCATATGAAAAAACACCGGAATTCTTATTTAAAACCTGAAACACGCCTATGACTTTCCCTTTCTGGTTTTTCATGGGCATACATAAAACTGTTTTTGTCCTGTAACCGGTTTTAGCGTCAAACTCCGCATTGAAGCGGCTATCCATATAGGCGTCTTCTATTCTTACTGTACTGCCCGTGGAAGCAACGTCTCCGGCAAGGCCTTTAAAAACCGGCAGTCTTATTTCAACTCCTTCAAGACCGTGGGCAACCCAGCTGTAGAGTTCCTTTTTTCCTTCATCCAGAAGAAAAACGGTGCACCTGTCAGCGTTAAGTATGTTTTTTACGCCGTCGGTTATTTTTTTAAGCATAGTCCTGATGCTGTCTGTCGCTGAAATTTCCGATGAAAGCTCAAGAATAAGTTTAAGCTTTTCCCTGCTTGATAAATCTGCGGTTTTTGATGTATTCATTAAATATATGTAAATTTTTATTAGCTATGCACTATTATTTACCTTTTCAATTATTATAGGAGTATACTATTTAACCTTCTAAAATTCAAAAAACAATTTATGAAAATGAATAAAATATTGGATATGTTGACGGCTGCAGTTTAATTTAGCTATATTGTGGTATGGAAGAAATGAAAAAATATCTCGGTCCGGATTCAAAGGTAGCTCAAATTGTCGAAAACTACGAATACCGCAGCGAACAGGTTCAGATGGCTGATAAGGTTTCCGAAGCCATAGAAAAGGAACAAAACCTTCTTGTGGAAGCCGGAACCGGGATAGGAAAAAGTTTTGCATATCTTGTCCCTTTTATGTTATGGGCGGCCGCAGAAAAAGACAGACGAGTGGCTGTTTCAACATATACAAAAACTCTACAGGAACAACTTCTGAAAAAAGACATACCTCTTCTGCAGAAAATTATGCCGGGAAAAATAAAAGCGCTCCTCTGTGTGGGTAGCAACAACTACATATGCCTGTTGAGGTTCAATAAGACCTTCAGCGGAAGGATGACTGATACAAAAAAGGAAGCTGAACAACTAGAGAAAACAGCCCGTTGGCTGGATAAAACTAAGACCGGACTTAAAATGGAAATCGATTTCACTATTTCTCCCGAACTATGGACGGATATATCAAGAGACCCTGCCCTCTGCAGGGAAAGAAGCTGCCCTTTCCATGGCAAATGCTATTTTTACAGGAGCCGACGCGACCTGTCAAAGGCGGATTTACTTATAGTCAACCACCATCTTTTTTTAACGGACGTAGCTTCCGGAGGCCATGTACTCCCCGCTTCGAAAGCCGTTATCTTTGACGAAGCCCATAATCTTGAGGACATAGCAAGCGACACTTTAGGGCTGACAGTTTCACTGCTGGGAATAAAACAACTTCTTGGGAAAATACACAGCAGCAGATCTTCCAGGTGCCTTACGGCAAGGGCTTCTATAGAGAACAGTGAAAAGCGCAAAATTATAGAGAAGGTCCGAAAGACCCTACAACAGGCATCTCTTTTCTTCTCGTCAGTAATAGATGAACTTGGGGCTGAATCTTCCCTGAGTTACAGAATACATTCTCCGGGACTTTTTGAAAACACCCTCTCCCCTCACCTGGTCAATCTTGCCGAATGCCTGGACCTGAGTGCGGGCATGTGCGGAGATGACAGTCTGGCAAATGAATTTCGTTCATATTCTTCGAGACTAAAAATGACAGCAGAAACTTTAAAGAACATTATTTTCACAGAACTGGAAAACTACGTATTTTACATAACAATACGCATTAAAAAAGGAAGAGTATTCTGTTCATTTAACGCCACTCCGGTTGAAGTCTCTTCACTTCTGAAGGAGCTTGTCTTTAAACCTTATACCCCTACGGTCATGACTTCCGCCACGCTCACAGTAGGGCATTCTTTTGAATTCATAAAGTCCAGAACGGGAATGACCGACGCGATGCAGGTCAGGCTGGAATCACCTTTTGATTATTCAGACCGGGTTCTTTTCTACATACCGGATTCAATGCCCGATCCTTCCCTGGATATGAAGATTTTTGAAAGGGAAGCCGTTGAGCAAACAGCATCTATTATTGAAATAACCTCTGGAAGGACATTTGTTCTTTTTACCTCGTATGGCATGCTTGATTTTGCGGCGGAACAGCTTTCCGGAAGGTTTCCGGACTTAAATTTCCTTGTACAGGGCCGTATGCCGAGATACAAGCTGCTGGATTCCTTCAAAAAAAACGAATCTTCGGTACTTCTGGGCACCTCAACCTTCTGGCAGGGGGTAGATGCGCCGGGAAGAATTCTCGAATGCGTGATTATAACAAAACTTCCTTTCGCCGTACCGGATAATCCTGTAATAGAATCACGGATGGAATTGCTCAAAAAAAAGGGACTAAACCCTTTTTGGGATTATCAGATTCCGTCAGCCTCCCTTCTTTTCAAACAGGGGTTCGGACGGCTGATACGGCACAGAAATGATTTCGGAATAGTAGCCGTGCTGGATCCCAGGTTAAGGGACAGGCAGTACGGCAGAATTTTCATATCATCCCTGCCTGAATGCATATATGTAAGCGGCATTGACGAACTTCATGAAGAATACGAACGATTATGCAGAAAATATGCCACATGAACGGCATGCTGCTTAACTTGAATTGTTCGGTCTAATAATATAGAATTTCCACAAAGATTAAAGATCGCCGGGATGGCGAAACTGGCAGACGCAGCAGATTCAAAATCTGCCGGAACTTTGGTTCCGTGGGGGTTCGACTCCCCCTCCCGGCACCATCGATGGCAACGAGGCCGTCCCGGAGATAATGAGAAACGTAAAACGCAGGGTCTGACCCCTTAATAAAATGGTAGTAAGAAAACTTTCTTTAAGAGAAGTCCTTCTGCAGGACAAAATAATTGACCAGCAGACGCTGAAAAGCCTCGAGTTAAGGGCTGAACAGCTCGGCAAACCTCTTGAGCAGATTCTAGTTGATTCCCAGACTATACCCAAGCAGAAATTCCTGCAGCTGCTCAGCGCCAAGTGGGACGTTAAAGCCGTAGATCTTTCTTCTCTTGAAATAGATGAAGAAGCGGCGCGGCTTATACCTGAAACCACCGCAAGAAAATATCTTCTTCTTCCTTTTGCGCGCGCGGAAAAAATGCTCTATACGGCAATGGCGCGGCCGTGGGACCTTACGGCAATAGAAGACCTGACAATCCGAACCAACTATGAGATTCAGCCCTATCTGAGCCTTCCTACAGATATCTCTAAAGCACTCAATGAAATATTTTCTCAGGACTCCAGAATTTCCGACTACATATCAAATATTACTGCAGATGAAAATATTGACCAGCAGGATTTAAAACAGTCCACCGCAAGGGAAGAAATTTCTATTGAAAAGTCTCCTGCTGACGATGAAAAGCAGGCGCGCCAGATAGCTAACGCGGTTATCCTTGAAGGGCTTAAGAGAGGCGCCTCCGATATTCATATAGAGCCCTTTGAAAAAGTCCTTCTTATACGATACCGTATTGACGGACAGCTCCTTAAATCATCATTTAACATAGGAACGAATCTTCTTAACGCGATGCTGGCAAGAATTAAAATAATGGCCAAAACTATGGATATAACTGAAAAGCGGATGCCGCAGGACGGCCGGATACAGATCACCTTCCAGGGAAAACCTATTGAATTCAGGGTAAACACAATCCCGACTGCCTACGGTGAAAGCTGCGTGATGAGGGTCCTGGACCGAACCAGCATAATGGTTGACCTTTCAAAGCTTGGTTTTTTGCCGGATACCATGGAACAGCTCCGGACCGCACTTGCAAAACCATACGGCATAATACTTGTTTGCGGACCTACGGGAAGCGGAAAATCAACTACACTTTACTCGGCTCTCAATTACCTTTTACAGGAATCAAAAAAAACTGCTGACGGAAAAGGAAAACCAGTTTCGCCGAAAAAAATACTTACCGCTGAGAATCCGGTTGAATACGACCTGGCGGAAGTTGTGCAGCTCAATATAAATCCTGAAATAGACCTTACTTTTGCAGAGGCAATGAGAGCTTTCTTGCGTCAGGACCCGGACATAATAATGGTCGGAGAAATAAGAGACAGGGAAACAGCGCAGATTGCAATGGAAGCCGCCCTTACGGGCCACCTGGTTATTTCGACAATACATACCAATGACGCGCCCAGCGCAGTTTCAAGGCTTGCTGAAATGCAGGTACCTACATATCTCATTTCATCAACAATTGAAGCCGTGCTTGCGCAGCGCCTGGTCAGGAAAATATGCTCCGCATGCGCTGAAGACATGAATGAAATACCACAGAAACTTAAAGAGGAACTGGAAAAATATAATATTCCTCTTGAAAAAGCTAAACTTAAAATTGGAAGAGGTTGCAAGGAATGTTCAAATACCGGATATAAGGGACGGATGGGCCTGTACGAACTGCTTAATTTTGATGAAGATATCAGGAAACTTCTACTTGAGCAGATAGCGGCTTCGCCTATAGCAAAGCTTGCCAGGGAAAAAGGCATGAGGCCCCTCTGGGAAGACGGAATAATGAAAGTGGCTCAGGGATTAACCACTTACGAAGAAATATTGAGAGTGAGTCAGTAATATGGATAAATGCCAGTCCTGTAACAAGATAATACTTTCCGATTATGTTTTCTGTCCGCGGTGCGGAAATCCGCTTAAACCCGGCCTTGACGCGCCGGCTTCCGGCAGCGGAAGTATATGCGACGAAGATGTCGTAAAATTTTTTGACCTTGCCCGGAACCTGAGTTCTGCGGAAAACATTGACCAGCTTCTTAGAAAAATAGGTGTCGCGGCCGAAAGCATACTGGGAGCCGAAAGGTCCGCAATACTGCTGCTGGACGAAAAACAGGAAAACCTTTACTTCAAAACAGCAACTGGAGAAGAAATATTAAAAAAAATAACCATTCCCATAACAGAAGGTATTGCCGGATGGATTGCCAGAAACAGGGAGCCTCTTATTGTAAACGACCCTTACAGCGATAGCCGTTTTTCACCGGATACTGATAGAAAAACAGGCTATAAAACTAAATCTATTGCCGGCGCTCCTATGATAGCTGGAAGCGAACTTGTAGGGGTTGTAGAGGTTCTCAATAAAAAATCAGGGAAGTTTGAAAAATGTGATATTGATAATCTTACGGGTTTTGCGGGACTGGCAGCAGTTAGTATATTAAATACCCGCCTGCGAGACCGACAGGAAAATATCCTCTCTAATATTCTTGACTATCTTGTTATGGGCAGCGAAGCTATGGGAAGTGCTGAAGGAACTTCCAAAGGCCATACATGGGAAATGGCAAGGATGGCATCGGTAATGACAAAAGAAATGAATTTAAGTGATGAAAAACGCCAGACTGTACATAAGGCAGCAATGCTTCATGACATCGGATTTCTGGGACTGGAAAATCCCAAGCTGCTGGGTTTTGACATACCTCACGGGCTGCAGGATGAAGCCAAATTCCGGCTTCACCCTGTCATAGGATCTGAAATGATAAAAAGAATTAAGCCTCTGGCCGGTGCCGCGCCGTACATAGCAAATCACCACAGGTATAAAAACGGTGAAGGTTTCCCTGAAAATATATCAACTGATTCAATAACTCAGGAAACCGAAATAATCTCAATACTTGAAGATTTCCTGACCTGCCGGGATAAAAACAAAATTAATTTTGAAAGATATTCTCAGCAGGTCCGGGACGCGTTTCTCAAAACAGTTTCCGATTGAAAAAGTCAAAGCGAAAACTAATATTTGTAGCCGGTCTCTTCTTGAGTGCTCTTTTTCTGTTTCTTGCGCTGCGAGGAGTTAACTTCGGTGAAGTTTTAAAAGTTCTGGCCCGCACAAACTATCTTTTTCTTGTTCCAGCCATTCTTTCCCTGCTGATTGACTTTACTTTCAGGTCGCTCAGATGGAAACTTCTTCTTGAACCCGTAAAAAAATGCCGCTTCTTAAACGTAATGAGCACTCTTTTTATCGGTTTTTTTGCAAACGTTGCTCTTCCCTTGAGAGCGGGAGAAGTAATAAGGGTAATAATGATAGGCGAAAAAGAAAATATTTCTAAATCCGCGGCCCTGGCGACAATGGTTCTTGAAAGAACAATGGACCTTTTTGCCGTATTTGTTCTTTTTTCTCTTTCTCTTGTTTTATTTATTCCGCAGCAGGTTCCTTTTATTATAAACCGGCTCTGGCAGATTACAGGACTTGTACTAATTCTTCTGATTGTTATTCTTTACGGTCTTATGTATTCCAGGAAATTCACGGTAAGGACTATAAAAAAGATCCTCAGCCGTCTTCCCGAAAAAGTATCGGAAAGAGGAGGGGAAATACTCAATTCTTTTATACTTGGACTTGACATTCTTAAAAAAACCGGACGACTATTTTTTGCACTGCTGCTTTCCGTTGTAAGCTGGATAGCCAACTCTGCGGCATTCTTTTTTGTAGCCCGGGGCATGGGTATTGCTGAAGTCTCACTTCCGCAGTCGGCATTTATAATGGGTGTTGTCTCTGCCGGTATTTCCATTCCGGCAGCTCCAGGGTTTATAGGAACCTACCAGTATTTCGGTTCGCTTGCTATGAGAATACTCGGTGTTTCAAAAAGCACGGCGCTGAGTTTCACTGTTCTTGACCACGCCTTACGAATTGCCGGAATTTCGGCGGGAGGGCTATTCTTTCTTACACGAGAACATATTTCAGTAGCGCAGCTTGAGAAAAAAGCGGAAACGGCTGACTGATCAGGCAGGGTAATTACTGTTTATGGCGTCTATTATTTCCTCTTCGGAAGTTATGTAGGCCTCAACCTCCATTCCGGTAAGTACAGAAATGGATGTCCGGACTTCTTCTTCCTGGGGTTCAGCCATTGCTATTTTAATTACGTTATTTTCTATTTCAAAAGGTATCAGCAAATGCTTGGCAGCAATGTTTTTAGGAATATAGCCAAGAACTTCTCTGGAAATATTCCCGTACTCCGAAACTTTTATATAGGGAGTCCCTATCTGCTTACCAACAATTGAAAGAACTACTTCCTTATCTACATAGCCCATAGAAGAAAGTATTTCCCCGAGCTTCATCTTGGATCCTTTATGGCGCTGAAGTATGTTTTCCAGTTTTTCATCGTCAATAAAGTCCAGCGATTTAAGTATTTCCCCCAATCTTTTTTTGCCAAGTATTTTTTTTGATTCTTTGTTCATATTTTATACCTAAAAAAACAGTACCGTTCAAAACGGTACTGCTTATTACACATTTTACATATTTATTGTTCTTTTATCTTTATTTATTGACAAGATAATATTTAATTCTTCCTGTCCTGTTATATTAAAATTGGTAGCGGGGGCAGGATTTGAACCTGCGAACCTCCGGGTTATGAGCCCGACGAGCTACCAGACTGCTCCACCCCGCATCATTAGTTAAATGCTATATCATTTGTTGATGTTTGTCAAATTTTTTGTTATATCTACCGGTGGAACAATACTTATATGAGTGAAGATACTGAAAAACTTTTTAAACGGCTTGTTGAAATCTGCGCCAGGCTGCGCAGAAAAGACGGCTGTATGTGGGACAGACAGCAGGACCATTCATCTCTTGTACCGTATCTCACAGAGGAAACCCAGGAAGTAAAGGATGCGATAGCAAAAAATGATATGGAAAACCTTTGCGAAGAACTGGGAGACCTGCTTTACCAGATCCTCTTTCACAGCCGGATCGCAGAAGAAAACGGCGAATTTTCAATATATGATGTTCTAGGGGGAATAACCGAAAAAATTATACGCAGGCATCCCCATGTTTTTTCAGATCAGGAAGTTTCGTCCGTGGAGGATATTGTCAGGAACTGGGAAAAAATTAAAAAAGCAGAAAAAGAAAGAAAAAATCCCGAATAGGTTTTACTCCACTTCAAGAACCCCAAAACCCATACCTGAAATTATCTCGTTTTCAATCCCGCCGCAGCCGGGACATTGAAGCGTTTCTTCCTGTTCCGAAATAACAAGTCCGCATCCGGTACATTTAAGGGCCACAACTTCTTCAATTATTTCAAATTTTTCTATTTTCATATGGTCCCTTAATATATGTGTAAGTTCATCAAGAGATTCTCCGGATGCTTTGCCGGCTCTAAGTACTACTTTTTTTATGGTACTTATACCCTTTAACTCCGCTTTGAGGCGTATTTCCTTTTCTATTTCACGGGCTTTCACTGATTCATGCATAGTTTTTTCTCAAGTTCTTCAGCAAGCCTCTCAACTGATTCTCTTACCGAACGGCTTATACTTCCGCTAAGCGTTTGGGGCTGTATACCTACTACCATTACTTTCGAACCGGCTTCCAGTCGGAGGAATTCCGCGCTCAAGTCCAACCCCGCCGTGTGCGTGGAGAGCCCCTGAAAAACTTTCTGCGATTCAAAAACCCTAACAGCTCCCGGCCTGCCGCCAAAATCAACGGCATCTATTATTAAGACAAGCCCCGGCTTAAAGGAAGCTATTTTTCCCAGATAGTTTTCAGGATTTTCACCGCAGGGAAAGGATAGCTTAAATCCTTTTTCTCTCAGTATTTCTGCAACAGCTACTCCGCTTCCGTCATCGCCGCGGGAGGGGTTGCCTACTCCCATAACAGCTGTCCCGGCAGGGAATACTGATTCGCTGAATATATTCAGTTTCCGGCTTCCTTTCTGTAAACTTCGTGCCTGCATACCGGGCAAAGGAATGTAAAAATATCGGAACGGGTAATTTCTTTGCGTTTTGCCTTACCGGGCATCTGTCTCTTTATCTGAATCTGGCGAGCTAGAAGCATATCTGGAGATGAAGACGCAAGAGCGGGACCTATTCTTCCTGAGACAGCCTCAAGCTGTTTTAAGGTGCCTACCGGACCGGCGCATTTAGAGCATACTACAAGTTCGAACTCCTGTTTTATATTCATTTCATCAGGGGTGTAACCGGAAAAATCGTATTCCCTGCTTAATTTTACTCCAGGATGCGGCTGGGGACATTTTTCTTCGCACTGCCCGCAGTAATTACACCTGTCCCAGTAGCGGGTAATTGTTCTTACGGCTTCTTTCTTCCTGTCCTCTATAACAATAGCATCTGACGGGCAGGCCTGAGCGCAGGCCTCACACCCTATGCACCACTGGTCATCAGGGAGAGGTTTACCCCTGAATCCTTCCGGGGCCGGGGAATCCCTAAAGGGAAACCTGGAAGTATATCTGCGGGAAAATACCGCTGTCAGGGCTTCTTTCAGTTCTCTGAGCTTGGGTAGCTTCATCAGTCCTGCTCCCATTCAGGATGTTCGGGCTGCCGGCATATTTCGGAATATTCGTCTCCAACGGATTTTTTCCATAGTTTAACTCCGTACCGATACGAGGCCCGGGCAAGGGAATGGGCACCGGTTGGCGATGTCAATCCGACAAAAATCATTGCCAGCAGAGCCTTAAGGCCCGAGGGATTTATACCCTCGATTATAAAAATTCCCAGAAGAATGCAGCATGTACCCATTGTTACGCATTTGGTAGCGGACTGCAGGCGGTTATATACATCCGGCATCCTGATCAGACCTATGCATCCGCCTATGTCAAAAAGGATTCCAATACCTATTATTATAATACCGAGAGTATAACTCATTCGTCGAACCTTTTTCCTTCCAGGAACTTTGAAAGAGCTACCGTTCCTATGAAACTCAAAAGCGCCCAGGATATAGCAACATTAATATAGAAATCGTTTCCCGAAACAACTGTGTAAAGAGCGCTTATCCCTACCACAACCGTACCTACTATATCTATTGCTACAGCCCTGTCCGGAGGAGTCGGACCCGTACCTATCCTGTATATACAGAGAAAACAGCACAACAGCAGCAGCCAGAAATAAATTTGAAAAATCATTCAAACACCTTCTTTAGTATGCTCTCAAACCTTCCCCCTATTTCCTCGGTATGCGACTTAACGCTTCTTTTCCTTATATATATCCAGTGCACATAGATATCTTCCCCTCTTATATCAATGGCAAGAGTTCCCGGCGTCAGGGTTATGGAATTACATAGTATCGCACGGGCTATAGGGTTGTTAAGCGAAGTCTTTATCTTAACTATCCCCGGTTTTATGGGAAGATCGGGATGTACAACCCTGTAGAGAACATCCAGGTTGGCTTTTATCATGTGCCATACAAGTACCGGCACATAAACAACAGCCCAAATATACCTCTTCGGCTGGGAAAGTTTTGAGCTGTTTATTCCCCTGGGCGTAGAAGGAAATATCATAAGGACTATTCCCGCCGCCAGCAGGCCGGCTATGAAAGACTGAAGGTCAAACGGACTGAAAGGCCAGGTACACATCAGCCATATAACAAACAGAGCTGTAAAGACTATAAGTCTTTTAATTATCACAATATACCTCCGGTTGCTATTCTTATATAAGCGGCAGGGTTGAGAAGGACATCTGCCGCGCCATCCAGCACAACCGCCCTTATTCCTGGAATCAGAAGAATTCCCATTACCGCACATAAAACGGCAAGGAATACCATTGAAAGGGTCATCGGAAGCGGGACCTCCTTAATTTTTTTCAGGCCTTCCTTTAACTCTCCTAAAAAAGCGTATCTCTGCACTTTGGCAAAAGAGGCAAGCGTAAGAACACTGCCCAGAACCGCCCAGAGAGCCAGCCACAGGTAGCCCCCCTGAATCGCGGCGATTATTATCAGCAATTTACTCCAGAAACCGTTAAAGGGGGGCATCCCTGCTATGGAAAGCGAAGCAACCATAGATGTATAGCCGGTCACGGGCATAACCGCGTTAAGCCCTCCCATATCGCGCAGGTCCCTGGTTGAAGTCCTGTAGAATAGAGCGCCTGAATTAAGAAAGAGCAGCGACTTGAATACCGAATGATTAAGAAGGTGAAAGAGCCCGGCAACAATTCCCAGGGGCGTTGCTACGCCAAAAGCCAGAGCTATATAACCCATCTGACTTACCGAATGATATGCCAGAAGGCGCTTGAAATCCCATTGTCCCAGGGCAAGAAGAACTCCCACCATAAGTGAAACAGTCCCCAATGTACGCAGCAGCATTGAAGCGACGGCAAGATCTGCGGCAAACAACATAAAAAGAATCCTGACCATCGCGTAAATACCCGCTGTTTTAATAAGAACTCCGCTCAGCATTGCCGATACCGGGGCCGGCGCAGCGGGATGTGCATCCGGAAGCCAGGCATGAAAAGGTATCAGCGCCGCCTTTATGCCGAAACCTACTATCAGGAATCCGGCGGCAAGATATATGCCGGGACCGGCTGACCCGGAAGAAAGCGCGTTATAAATGAAAACCATGCTTAAATTGCGCGTATGTCCGTATGTAAGAGCTATTCCCGTAAGAATAAACGTTGTGGCTACCCCTGAAAGAACCAGGTATTTAAAGGCTGCTTCCAGTTCTTCTTTCATCGTGCCGTAGGCAACAAGAGCAAAAGAAGAAACCGCCGCCAGTTCCATAAACACATAGAGATTAAAAATATCTGAAGTCAGCACTATCCCGTTCATCCCGGCAACCATTAGAAGAAAAAGAGAGAAAAACTTTTCCCGGCCGCTATACATATCCATGTAGCTGAATGAGAATACTGCACAGATAAGGGATACCAGTCCTGTTACCGCAAGCACCGGCGCGCTGAATCCATCAAGGACCAGGGCTATCCCTATTGGTATTGACCGGCCGCCCATTTCAAAAACCCCGGTTTTTCCCAAATGCGCTATTGCCAGTACCGTAAGAGAAAGACAGGCGAGGGCTGCGGTTATATTTGCAACAAGAATTCTCTTCTTATCATTTTTAAGCACATCAAAAGTAGAGAGCGCAAAAGCCGCTCCAACAGGTATGAGTATAAAAAGAGGCAGAGTATTCATCCTTTTAGGTCCTTCATCTTAGAGGTATCAAAGGTTTTGTACCTGTCATAGAGCCGTATTGCTATGGCAATCATCAGAGCTACTATACTCAGCCCTATAACTATTGATGTAATCACAATGGCCTGGGCCAGCGGGTCAACCGCCATAGAGGCAAATTCAGACGCCTCCTGCCCCTTATCCATTATAGGAGCAATCCCGCCGGAGCGGTATCCTATAAGAAGAATAAACAGGTTTACCGCATTGGTCATAATAAGAAGGGATATGATGATTTTTACAGCGTTCTTTTTACAGACAACGCCGTAAAGCCCGACGGCGAATAAAATCATTGCAAGTCCGTATGCAAGAGGCATATTATTCATCCTGACTGCTCCTGAATACCGAAAGGGCAACGAAAACCATAAATATACCCGCTCCTACTTTAAGCCATACGGCAAGGTTGAGGGGAGGTATGATCCCTCCCGAAAGCAGTGAAAATTCCTGCCCTTTCCAGAGGCTGA
>PWOI01000090.1 GCA_003557485.1 Elusimicrobiota bacterium
CTTCTTAACGGAACCGGCGCAGGCCCTGCCGGGCTTGGAGCCCGCAACATTCTCAGGCTTGAAATGGGTTACAGCCTATACGGAAATGAAATAGACGAAAACACTAACCCGATTGAGTCCGGGCTTGAATTTGCAATTGATTACAGCAGCAGTTTCCTCGGCAAAAACGCCTTGCTTAAAATTAAGGAAAAGGGGGCGGCCAGAAAGAAGGTTGCCTTTGCAACTGCTTCCCGCAGGGCCCCGAAGGAAGGCTGGAAGATAGTTGCCGGAGGAAGGAATGTCGGTATTGTTACAAGCGGAAGTTTTTCACCGGCTCTTTCACGGGGAATAGGAATGGGTTACCTGGAATCAGGAATAAACGGTATTAAAACTATCATCCTTACCGGCGAGAGAGGAATAAACCTGGATGCAGAAATTACCGATATTCCTTTTTACCGGAAGGGTACACTTAGAAACTGAAAGGGGATATATAATGACAACATTTTACACTGAAAATCACGAGTGGATCAAGATTAAAGGCGCTGCCGGGGTAGTCGGCATAACCGCTTATGCAGCAGATCAGCTGGGTGATATAACTTTCATTGAACTGCCCGAGACCGGCTATGTTGTCCAGCAGGACGGATTCCTCTGCGAGGTAGAATCTGTAAAAGCTGCAAGCGATATATACTGTCCGGTAAGCGGGGAAGTACTGGATGTAAACGAAAAGCTTCAGGACTCTCCCGGCCTCATAAATAGCGATCCGGAAGACGAAGGCTGGATAGTTTCTGTAAAACTCAAGAATCCGGAAGAAACTAAGAGCCTCCTCTCTCAGCAGGATTACGAAGAGTACATAAAAGAATTGGGCCAGTAAAAAAATTTCGCTGTGAAATATACTCCCCATACAGAAGAAGATGTCAGGCAAATGCTGGAGAAAATCGGTGTTTCTTCCGCTGAAAAGCTATTTGAAGTAATACCGCAAGAGTTAAGGGCCCGGTCTTTCAGTTTACCCGAGCCGAAAAGCGAGCAGGCTGTTTCTGAGGAGATAGAACGGTTACTTTCCCTGAACAAAACGGGTGTCAGAAATTTTGCCGGCGGCGGATTTTACAACCACTACATACCTGCGGCTGTTGACTTTCTTGCTTCCCGCAGTGAGTTCTATACCCCCTATACTCCTTACCAGAGCGAATGTTCCCAGGGCACACTCCAGGCTCTTTACGAGTACCAGAGTGCTGTGTGCCGGCTAACCGGAATGGATGTTTCAAATGCTTCAATATACGACGGGGGAACGGCGGCCGCTGAAGCTGTTTTAATGGCATTAAAAATAGCGCGCACCCGCAGGAAAATTATAATAGACAGTTCTGTAAATCCCATCTACAGAAATATTCTACGCACTTACACCAGGCATCTTGACGCGGAGATTATTGAAACAGAATGCGCCAAATACAGGGCCGACAGGCAGAAGATAACAAGCCTTTTGGATAAGGATACGGCAGCGGTACTTCTTCAAAACCCAAATTTTTTCGGAGCCGTTGAAGACTTTTCGGATATAACCGCCGTGGCCGCACAAACCGGCGCGGTTTCAATTCAGCTTTTTTATCCAGTATCTCTGGGGATACTCAAAACGCCGGGTGAAATGGGTTTTGATATAGCAGCCGGGGAAGGGCAGAGCCTTGGAATCCCCCTGAGTTTCGGAGGTCCGTACCTGGGAATACTGGCAACCCGCCGCCAGTACCTGCGCAAGCTGCCCGGAAGAATAGCGGGAGCCGCCCGCGACAACCAGGGGCGCCGCGGCTACGTGCTTACTGCCCAGGCAAGGGAACAGCATATACGCAGGGAAAAGGCAACTTCAAATATATGCACCAACCAGAACCTTATGGCGCTCAGGGCTCTGCTCTATATGTCTCTTACAGGAAAATCGGGTTTTGAAAATATTTCAAAGAAGAATATTCTGGCAGCAGCCGGCCTAAGAGAGGCAATTTCAACCGGATTGAAAGACAGTGTTGAAATTCCGTCTTACGGTACCATCTATAACGAGTTTGTAATAAAACTTCCTGTTGATGCCCGAGAGGCAGTCAGTATGATGCTGAGGAATGGAATTCTGGCCGGAGTACCGCTTGGGGATTTTTATCCCGGAAAAGAAAAAGAACTTCTTGTATGCGCCACCGAGAAAAATAAAAAAGAAGACTTTGAACTCTATGTAAATACGCTTAAAAGCGTACTGGAGGAAAACTAGTTTCAGAAGATGGAATTGATATTTCAAAAATCAGTGAAGAGAAGAAAAGGCGTTGACGTAACCGGCCCTATTGAAGGCGGAGTTGACAGCCTCATTGAAAATAACCTTATGCGCGAATCAGCTGCAGATCTGCCGGAGGTGAGTGAACTGGATGCTGTCAGGCATTACGTTGAGCTTTCCCGCCGGAACTTTTCCGTTGACACCAATTTTTACCCCCTCGGAAGCTGCACAATGAAATATAATCCCAAGATCCTGGAAAAAGCCGCTTCTTCTGAAGGATTCAGCAACCTTCATCCGCTGCTCGGTTTTTATTACCCGGAGTTCTGCGCGGGCGCACTGGAGCTGCTTTACAGGATGCAGGAACTTCTTTCGGAAATTACTGGAATGCACTCAACATCCCTGCAGCCCCTGGCAGGAGCCCACGGCGAACTCGCCGGTATGTTTATTGTAAAAAAGTACCACAAGGCGAAAAAGAACAATAAAAAATTTATTATAGTTCCGGACGAATCGCACGGGACCAACCCTGCTTCGGCGGCAATGGCCGGCTACTCAGTTGTTACGATACCTACAGGCCCGGACGGACTTCTTGATATCGATATTCTGAAAGAGAAACTTACCGGTGAAACAGCAGCCGTAGTTCTTACCTGTCCAAACACGGTAGGCAAGTTTGATCCGCGTATAAAAGAGATATGCTCCATCGCTCACGAAAAGGACGCTCTTATGTACTATGACGGGGCGAATATGAATGCGATACTCGGCAAAGTAAGGCCTGGAGACCTTGGGTTTGACATAGTCCATCTGAACCTCCATAAGACTTTTGCCACACCGCACGGAGGGGGCGGACCCGGAGCCGGCCCGGTAGGAGTTACGCAGCAGCTCTCGGATTACCTGCCGAGCCCGCGCATTATAAAAGCTGAAAACGGAGTATTCAGACTCTCTTTTGATGAAAAAAAATCTATAGGAAGCATTGCTCCCTTCTACGGTAATTTCTCTGTTATTCTTAAGGCATTTATTTATATTCTTCTGCTGGGCGGAGAAGGACTCAAAGACGCAGCAGAAAAAGCAGTTCTGAACGCCAACTATGTAAAGAAAAGCCTTGAAGATTTTTTTGACGACCCATACCCCGGCCGCTGTATGCATGAATGCGTATTCTCTGCCTCTTCCCAGGGAATGGCAATGAATATAGCAAAATCTCTCATTGATAGCGGCATACATCCCCCTACAGTCTATTTTCCGCTTATTGTAAAAGAGGCTCTTATGATAGAGCCGACGGAAACAGAGAATATTCAGACTCTGGATGATTTTATAAAGGTAATGCGGGAAATCTCGGAACTGATGAAAAAAAATCCGGAGGAACTGAAAAAAGCTCCCGTTTCAATGCCCGTTGGACGCCTTGACGAAGTTGGCGCTGCCAGGGACCCGGACGTCAACTACTCTTCGTAGATATGTTTTACGAAACCTATCCGCGCTGGCGGTTTATTGAAACCTTATCCCGGCCGGGATCCTTTAATATGGCCTTTGACCGGGTACTGGCAGAAGAATACAACCCCGATAAAGATATTCCTGTCTTCAGGGTCTATTCATTCAGCCCTCCCGCTATATCCCTGGGTAAATTTCAAAAGGCCTCAGATATCGTAAATACAGAAACCGCAGCAGAAGACAGCGTAGAGACAGTAAAAAGGATAACAGGCGGCGGGGCCATATTTCACGACAACGAAATAACCTATTCTATGGTCTTTCCTTGCGGCCTGACAGGTTCGGAGAAAGCGCAGGAATCTTACAGGGTTTTATGCTCATTTCTTATGGCAACATATGAAAAACTGGGTCTCCGCGCCGGATATTCAGGCAATTACGGAAATAAAGAATGCAATACCGGTGGGATATGCTTTGCCGGCCGGGAAAAATACGACATAATGATAAACGGCAAAAAAGCGGGAGGCAATGCCCAGAAACGTTTCAGGGGTAAAATTTTTCAGCACGGATCAATTCCGTTAACTGTCAGCCAGAGAGAGCTGAACCGGTATTTCAGAAATCCCAAACCCGTTGACTGCCATACGATGGATCCAGAACGGATAACTTTTGAGAAGGTAAAGAATGCGATTCTGGAATCATTTACTGAAACCTTTAAGTGCAGCCTTTGTCCGTCCCGTCCCCGAAGCAGCGAACTGGAAAAGGCATCAGGGCTGCTTGAGGAAATAAAGGCTGCCTGAATATGCAGGTATTAAAAAAGAAAAAAATAAATCTTAAGGATCTGTCTCCCCTGCGCCGTAAAATATCCGGGCTTAATACCGTATGCACCCATGCGCGCTGCCCTAACATATCGGAGTGCTTTTCAAAAGGGCATCTTACTTTTATGATTGCCGGAAGCATATGTACCCGTAACTGCCTGTTCTGCAGCGTAAAAACAGGAGATCCCGATCCGCTTAACTCTTCCGAACCCCTCAGGGTGGCAAAAGCCGCAAAGAGATTAAAATTAAAACATGCCGTATTGACATCTCCCACCAGGGATGATATTGCTGATGGCGGAGCGGGGCATTTCACTGATACTGTCAGGCACCTTAAAAATTTAAATAGCCGAATTACCGTTGAAGTTCTTATTCCGGACTTCAAACTTGACCCCGGAGCATTAAAAAAAGTATCCTTATCCGGATCTGAAATAGTTTCGCATAATATGGAAACCGTAAGCCGTCTCTATGCGATAAGGCCGCAGGCCTCTTATGAACGATCGATTTCAGTCCTTAAAAAGCTGAGAGAGTTTAATCCCGCGCTGAAGACAAAATCCGGATTTATGCTTGGCCTGGGAGAAACCAGGCAGGAGGTTCTGCGCCTTATGCGGGATATATTTGATACCGGATGCCGAATGATCAGTATAGGCCAGTATCTCAGGCCTTCAAAAGAGTGCGTTGAAGTTGTGAAATATGTTGATGAGAATGAGTTTGCAGAATATAAAGAGGAAGCTCTGAATATGGGGTTCAGGGTTGTTATGAGCGGCGCTTATGTAAGAAGCTCCTATAAATCGCAGGAGTACCTTTTTTAGATATGACTGAAAAATATGAATTTGCCGTAATAGGGTCAGGGCCTGCCGGATTCAATGCGGCGCTTACGCTTGCAGGGCTTAAAAGGAATGTGCTGCTTATTGACAGGACTCCTTCCTCACTGGGGGGAACGTGCCTGAACCGGGGATGCATCCCAATGAAGACATACCTTGAAGAAGCTGGCAGGGGAGTCAGTGATATTGAATCTATCTTAAAAAAAGCTTCATCCAATATTGAGACCATTAAAAATGGCCTTAAATACACACTTGAAAAAGCAGGGGTTAAGTTTGCCTGGGGGGAAGCCTCTTTTCTTCCCGGAAACATTTTAAGGATAAGTTCCGGCGGCGAATACAGGGAAGTGCGGGCCGGAAAATACATAATCGCCGCCGGCTCCGAACCTTCTTCTATTCCCGGAATACCGGCCGTAACCAGCGACTTTTTCTTTTCGGCTGAAAATATAACTAAAATTCCCGAGACTGTTGCCATAGCAGGTGCCGGTTATGCCGGGTGTGAGTTCGCATCTTTTTTAGATGCTATAGGAAGAAAAGTTGTCCTTATAGAATTAAAAGATAATATCCTGCCTTCGGAAGACAGGGACGTATCCGATTTTTTAAGAAAGGAATTCGCCCGGCGGGGAATAAAGATAATGACCGGCACAAAGATAACCGGTGCAGATGAGAAGCCGGAAGGCGTGGAGATTACTACTGAGAACGCCGGTTCATTTTATGCGGGACTGCTCCTTAATACCGCCGGCAGGAAACCCTCCGCGGAACCGGCCCTTAACCTTGAAAAAGTTTCGGTTGACTGCAGGAATGGTTTCATAGAACTGTCAGAAAAATTCAGGACATCAAACCCGGAAATTTTTGCCGCCGGAGACGCAATAGATACCCCGATGCTCGCCCATACCGCATCTGCAGAAGGAAAGAAAGCGGCTCTCCAGGCTGCAGGGCGGGATATCAGGGATATAAATTATTCCATAGTTCCAAGGGTTATTTTTTCCATTCCCCAGGCAGCTGGAATTGGAATAACCGAGACAGACGCAAAAGAAAAAGGAATTGACATCCGGGTAAAGAAAAATTTTTTCAAATCCAACCCCAAGGCTCTAATAAAGGGAGAGACACGCGGCTTTATAAAACTTATTTACGATAACTCTGCCGGCACAATACTCGGCGCGGCAGCAGCCGGGCCGGAGGCAACCGAGCTTATACATATAATGAGCGCTCCTCTACAAAATAAAATGACTATCGGGGATTTCGAAGAACTTATATTTGCGCATCCTACATTATCCGAAATTTTCGGATAAAGATATAGTTTACATTTCCTTTAGGTTTGACTTTTTATTCTAAAGCTGTTAGTATTGAAACCGGTTACAATGGCGTTTTTATTTTTATAAATCAGGGAGTTTCAACATGAAAAATTTCTTATCTTTTGCTGTAGCAGCAGCAATGTTTTTCTCTGCCGGCACCGTCAACGCATGGAAAAGTTCAGCCAGCATAAGGGCATCCAGCAGTGAATCTGCGGCCATGGCTCCGGAATATGCAATAGATGATGATATGGGTACGCGTTGGGCCAGTGAGTTTGCAGATAATCAGTGGCTTAAGATAGAACTGGCAGAGCCCAAGGAAATACGAGACTTTACACTCCATTGGGAAGCCGCCTATGCAAAGAACTATGCCATATCCGTTTCCGATAACGGCGATGAATGGGATCAAGTCTATAATACTTCTTCAGGCCGTGGAGGAAGCGAAAATATAAATATAGATCCCGTTGAGGCAAAATTTATCAGGTTTGACTTTATTGAAAGAGGCACTGAATGGGGAAACTCCCTTTATGAGATAGATATAAACAGAGCCTCAATGAAGGGAGCCATACCCGGAATAAGGGCGACCGCTTCATCGGGTACCGGAGACTATTCTCCTGACCGCGCTGTTGACGGCGACTTCAACACAAGATGGAGCAGTGATTTCAGTGACGACCACTGGTTCCAGGCTGAGTTTGAAGAACCGCGCAAAATCTGCGGTGTTGTTCTTCACTGGGAAACAGCCTTTGGAGAAAAATATATAATTGAGGTTATGGATGACGGCGGCACCTGGCATACGGTAAATGAAACCATGCACGGTGACGGAGAGAGGGATATTCTTTACTTTAAGCCTATCAATGCAAAAAAAGTTAAACTTACAGGTATAGAAAGAGGAACAGGGTGGGGATATTCTCTCTGGCAGATAGAATTTCTTGACGGCAATTATCCCCCTGAAATTACCGCAAGCACCTGGCTTGAAGACAACCATCCTTCGCTGGGAATGGACGGCAGCCTTGAAACCTACTGGCACAGCGGTCCTGAAAACCAGGCGCAGTTCAACGTCAAACTTCCCAAAGTGTGGGATGTAGGGGCTCTTCACATAAAATGGGATGAGGACTATGCCGTTTCATACTCAATTGAAGTATCGCCTGACGGTCAACGATGGGAGAAGGTTCACCAGACAGAACGCGGACGAGGCCAGCATGACTTTGTATTCTTTGATAATCCTCATAGGCTCAGGCATATCAGGGTTAATTGCCTTGAAAGTTCCAGAGAGGGATATTCCATTGCCCATCTGGAAATTAAAGGCCCCGAAGCCGAAGCTACTCCCCTTAGAGTTATACAGGCGGCGGCCCAGGATGTTTCGCAGGGACTCTATCCTATGTGGCTTACGCGACAGCAGTGCTACTGGACGGCTATGGGCGTTGACAGCGATGAGGACGAATCCCTTATAAGCGAATGGGGCAGCATTGAGGCTTACCAGGGAGGGTTTACGGTTATGCCCCTTATCCTGGAGGGAGAGAACCTCGTAACCTGGAATGACTGTGAAGTCACCCAGTCTCTGGCAGACAACTATCTGCCTATTCCTGAGGTAAAATGGGAAAGCGAAAACTTTAATCTTACGATAACAGCATTCAGTTCCGGAGATATAAAAAAGTCTAACACTTTTGCAAGATACCAAATTGAAAACACATCTTCTGAAAACTTTCAGGGGAAACTCATCCTGGGTGTATATCCGGTTCAGCTTAACCCGGTATGGCAGCGGGGCGGTTTTTCAGCAATAAACAACCTTGAATTTTCTCCCCGCCGCAGAGGAGTTATGAATGTAAAGGTAAACGGACAGGACAGGATTATTTCTGCAAAGACTCCCCACAGCTTCGGCGCGGTAGACAGCGATGACGGAGACGTTGTAGATTATATTCTTGAAGGAAGAGTTCCTCCCGGCACTTCCGCCACAGATGATCTGGGATTGGTTACCGCCGCGATGATGTATGAAGTAAATCTTTCTCCCGGAGAAAAGGAAGATATAATAGTATGTTACCCTGTATGGGAGAACTCAAACATACCGTCCGCTTACCTCAGAAACCCTGAAAGATTCTTTGAAAGCGAGATAAAATCCGTTAAAGAGGGGTGGAGGTCAAGGCTCAATAATTTCGTAATTGACATACCGGAAAAAGAGATGATAGATGCTATGAGGTCAAACATCGCATATATCCTCATAAATAAAGAAGGCCCCTGGATAAAACCGGGTCCCAGAAACTATTCCCATTCCTGGGTCCGGGACGGCGCTATGACCTGCGTTGCCCTGCTTAGAATGGGCATAACCGAGCCGGTTCTCTGGTGGATAGAAGAAGTAACTCCCCACATACATGATACGGGAATGGTCCCATATATTTTCTTTGACGGCGGCCACCCGGTTGGATTTGATTACGAAGACACAAGCGGGGAAGGAAAGGAGTTCGACAGCCAGGGCCAGTATGTTTACGCCGTAAGGCAATATATTGATTATACCGGAGATGACAGCGTACTTGAAAGGTATTACGAGCCCGCGTTCCGGTCAATGAGGTTCCAGAGGGAACTGCGCGAGCAGAGGCTGACTGATGAGTACAGGAACAATTATGATCTCCAGCCTTATTACGGCATACTGCCCCAGTCAAATAGCCACGAGGGCTATTTTCCCGCCCAGCACAGCCACTGGGATAACTTCTGGGGACTCAGGGGACTTAAGGATGCAATACACCTTGCAAATATAAAGGGAAGAACTGATGACATAAGGTGGCTGGAGGAAGAGCTTGAAAGCTTCAGGGAGGCTGTGGTAAACTCCATAAACGAAACCATCCGGCGAACCGGAATAAACCATATTCCCGGATGCGTTGAACTGGCTGACAACGATGTAACCTCAACTTCAATAGCTATAATGGTAGCAGGAGAACTCGAACATCTTCCTCAGAGACAGCTGCGCATTCAGTATGATAATTATTTTAACCACTTTAAGGGAGATCCTATAGAGCCGCGCCAGTTCACCCCCTATGAAGTCAGAAATGCAGAGGCCTACATAAGAATGGGCGAGAGGGAAAGAGCCCTTGTTATGCTCAGGTATTTTCTTGAGGATTCATTCCGCCCACGGGGATTCAATCATATGGCTGAAGTTGTGCTCCCCAGGTACCGGGCTCCTTCATATATAGGCGATATGCCTCACACCTGGGTGGGATCGGGTTATATAAATACTATTCGGGCAATCTTTGTATATGAGCAGGATGACGAAATGTATATAGGCGCGGGGCTTGATCCGGACTGGTTTGAAGAGGGGGTAACTGTCAGGGGCCTGCCTACAATATACGGTGATCTGGACTTTTCCGTAAAACGAAACGGTAATGAAGTTATATACAAAATAGAAGAAGGGCCGCAGGCTCCCGGAGGCTATCTAGTTCCTGTGCCTGAAAGATATCTTCAAATGGACATATACCTGAACGGCCGAAAAACCGAACCCGTTAACGGCACCATAAGATTCGACACCCTCCCGGCTGAAATACTTGTAAGGACGTAAACTATCTTTCTTCTTTATATAAAATGGATATCCGCCATCCTTGAAACCGGTTACAAAAAAATCTGAATGACTAATGTAAATAAAAAACAGATTCGTAAAGTCGCCGAAAAAGCAGGCGTTTCGGTTGCTACTGTTTCAAGAGTGCTTAACAATTACCCCTTTGTTAAGGATGAAACCCGAGCCCGCGTCACAGATGTTATAAAAAAATACAATTACTCTCCAAGTTATTTTGGCCGGGCATTAAGCAAAAAAAGAAGCGAAAACATATGCCTTGTAATACCTATGAATTTTTCAACTGACTCCCAGTACTTTATGGATATACTTCGAGGAATGACCGAGGCAATTGCTGTAAGCAGTTACAACCTTCTTTTTCCTCCCGTTTGTTCCGATGAACATTTTATGCAGAATGTCGCAGATAAGATAGACAGCGCCGTTTTTATGGCTCCCCCCGTTAACGACAAAAAAATAAGTCTTCTTAAGGAAGCCGGCAAACCCGTAGTTGTGATTAACAGCCGGATAGAGGATGCCCCGAGAATAGATATTAACAACAGGAAAGCAGTCAGGAAAATGATGAATTATCTTATAAAGCTCGGCCACAATAAGATAGGCCTGATAGCCGGCTACCTGAAGTCGCCAAATGCCGCCGAACGTCTTGATGAATATAAAAAAACACTCTATGAAAACAATCTGCAGTTAAAAAAAGAATGGGTTCTCAATGGCGACTATGAAACAAAAAAAACATATAAAAAGGTTAGAAATCTATTTTCCGGAGGGAAAGAGAAGCCGACCGCTCTCTTTGCCTGCAATGACACAATGGCAATCAGCGCCATAAAAGCGCTGAAGGATTCAAAAATAAGGGTTCCTGAAGATATAACCGTGACCGGCTTTGACGACATATTCATTGCCCGGTACACTTCTCCTTCGCTTACAACGATAAAGCAGCCCTTCATAGATATGGGTTCTAAAGCTGTTGAATCCGCAATAGCTCTTATGAATAACAAGAAACTTGACTCTGAGGAAATAATTTTAGATACTAAACTTATTGTCAGGCAGTCTTCAAAGGAGATTAAGTAATTGGATTTTAGACTCTGGTTCATAACTCTGGCTGTTTCAAGTATGCTCAGCCTATTCAATATAGGAAAGACACCCCCCCCGATGGAAATAGACCTTTCAGGAAACTGGCGCTTCCAGACTGGCGAAGAACTGGGACGGGAACACCCCGAGTACGATGATTCCCGCTGGGGCACTATGGAAGTTCCCGCATTCTGGGAGGACCGCGGACACCAGGGTTATGACGGTCATGCCTGGTACAGAACATCCGTGGAAATACCCGTAGACTGGCAGGATGCGCCGGGAGTAACTTTTGATGTGGGAAAAATTGCGGACGAGGATAGAGTTTATTTTAACGGTGAGCTTATAGGCACCGGCCGGGGATGGACACGGTACCGAAGCTATAACGTCCCCCTTAAAATTATTAATTTCGGTGATGAAAACATAATAGCCGTATGGGTCAACGATCTTGGCGGAAAGGGCGGAATATGGGAAGGGCCCGTAAGGCTGCGGACAGGGATAAGGGCTTACAGCCGGTTTAATATTGAAGAGTATTAAAAAATTACTGATTTTTTCGGTCCTGTTGAGCGGCTTCCTTTTTTTCGAGGCTGCAGGCTATGAAGATATATACGATATGCGGGGTGAACTTATTTTTACAGGTGAACCTCTTTATGAATTCTGGTCCTATCACAGCCCGGACGGAGGATGGAGGGGCCAGTATTACGGGGTCTGGGCGCATAGAGACAGGTTTTTCCGTGATTTCGGCAGCCAGGTTACTCTCTATGAATGGATAGACGGCACCGAGTATGAACTCCGGCTTGGACGCTTTAAGACGGTTTTTACCCCCCTTACGCTTCAAAAAACAAGGTTCCGGTGGGGTTACCACGAAGAAGACTGGCACTACTTTAATATATGGCATTACGACTGGGGGCGGTGGTGGGACCAGCGCAGCGCACGCCTCAGGATTACGCGCGGAGAGAGCCAGTGGAAAGCTCTTGTAGCAAAAACCGGATACCAGGGTGACCAGGGACACCAATGGGAACCGGAACACCTTAAAACAGACAAAGACAGGTATTTTACCGCAGTCAGAAGATCCCTTCCTCTTTTCGGAATGAAAATGGGTTTTTCTTTTGTTAACCAGCGCTATACGGACTTCACCACAGGTGACGATACTGTCCCGGGATTTTTCTCTTCCAAAGGCCCATTTACCGGCCTCATATCGGACAACCCTCCATCCCATTTATATATCCGCATAACTGATGATTTCAGAATAACCGACGCCTCTCCGTACGAAACAGAAGAGAACCCAGACTTCAGCAATGTTGCAGTATATAGAATAAGGGCTTTTGTAAACGGAAAAGAAGACCATCGCCTGCGTGTTGAAAATGGATCTCCGGCAGGGTCCCGTGTTACCAGGGAAGGAAACTTTAGAGAGTTTGGGGACCGCGTGGAAGTGAGCGGGCCCTGGCAGCCTGGCCAGCCCGGTGAAAGAGTAGTGTATGTATTCCACCTTCCCGACGATGTTGATATAACTTCCGTAAAATTTGATGTAACCGTTGCCAATGACTACAAAATTGAAATATCAAGAAACAATGTTGACTGGCAAACGCGTTTCCGAGCTCCGGGGAGCGTAAAAGATTATTCAAACAGAACGACCCTTTCATTGCCTTACGGTGATTATACCGCAACAACGATTCTAGGTTTTGATATTCAGGGGATAATACCCGGGATAAATGTCCCTTTCACCGCCGAAATAGCTTCTGCGCGGGAATTCTTTAAATACCCGACTGCCGGTGGAGAGCGCACAAGTGATGCAGGCTACGCCTGGTACGTAAACCTAAGCAAACCTCTCCGGCCGTTTGTATTTGCCTGCGAGATATATGATTTTGATTATAACTACAACGCCGCTTTCGCAGTGGAAGATAATGACAACAGGTCCGACAGGCCGGATGCAGTTGACCAGCATGTAGGATGGTTTGAAGAAGACTATATGATGGGGAGGGCTGACGATGATTTTATTCTTTTCAGGGTTGACAGAAGTTTCAGGGAAGGACTTGACCTGAACAACAATTATGCCTTTGATGATTTTGAAAACGACGCTAAACCAAGCTACCCTTATAAAACAGGGCAGCGGGGATACATTCTCTCCGGAGCTGTAAGGCCTGCCACAAACCTTAAACTTCAGCTCCACTTTGTCGACGAAGAGGAAAAAATGTCAGACCGAAGCAACCAGACAATCTTCGGGAAAGCAAAATATGAGATAGAAACATATCCGGTTAACATAGGATTGAGGCATGAGATAAAACGGGCACAGGACAATATACCGGACGATCTTGTAACCGACCCCAAAAACCCTGATCCCTGGGCCAACCAGCTTGTCGAAAGCTGGCAGGACCCCCTTGATTTCAGGGACAACCTTGTCAACACGACATTTGCAACCCTTGATTTTAAGATAATAAGAAACCTTACCTTGGTAAACCGCTACCTGTACGGAATAGACCAGCGTTATTACTCAGACCGAACGCACCATAACGTGGAAGGGCTTCTGAGGACATCTTACGACAGATGGTTTCCTTTCAAAAACCTCCCGGGAATTGATTCCTGGCAGGTAACCCCGATGTACAAGCTTGAGCGCAGAAACGAAAGAGTCAGTGATGACGGATTTGTAAGTATAGAAGGTGACTGGAGAAAAGACGCCTTTGCCCTTGTTTTTACTAATTACCTTACGGAGAAAACTCGCGTTTTCGCCGGCCGCCAGGCCGTATACTATAATGATTACCTGTACAGACGCGACAGCACAAGGCACGTTACCGCAATTGAAATAATACACCATAACGAGTACTGGGACAGGCCTCTTGTTGTTTCAGCAGGTATGAAGTTCGTAAACCAGACCGCAAGGCTTGCTGAAGATGAGGAGAGGTATGATTACTACTACCTTAAGGCATATTTCCAATGGTAACAAAAATTAAAAAAATATACATATTCATCTTAACTGCCGCCATTGTTTCCGGGCTATGCCCGGCATCACGGGCCTACTTTGAAAATTTTGACAGTGATTACAACACTGACATATACGATGTAAGCAGGATAGCTGATTACCTTCTTATAGATTATGAAAAAGACCAGGACGGTGACTGGTCCCCGATTATTTTTCATATGCCAGCCGAGTCCCAGTATCGAGACCTTACTCAATACACTAATTTCAGAGCTGAAATTCAGAGCGACCATTCCGTAGAGGTTCTGATTAAATTCGCCGACAGCTTCAACGAATCGGATAATATAAACACTATTGAGATAACCGATACATCCGGCGAACCGGGAGGATGGAAGATTTTTGAATGGAACCTCCATATTAATGACTCGGGCAGATGGGCAAACGTAAACCGCAGCGATGTCAGGCGTATGCTGTTTATGGTAAGTCCCGGAAAAGCCGGCTCGGGAGAATTTAAGGCTCGAAATATGATTTTCTGGCCCCCGCCCGATCCGCCGGCGCCGTATTCAAAGCTGAAAAATCTTATCCTGGACGATTTTAACAGAGAGGACCACAGAAACAATTTAGGCGGAACTTTGAATGTATGGCCTGCCGAAGCGGAAGCGGCCGGCACAATAACAGGGCGCTACATAAATGCCGACCGCGACAGGGCACTTGTGCGCGGCGGCCGGGGAAGTTCCTTTGAAATTGACTGGAAAAACTCATCCGGGGATGCGGGTGTTTTTTCTACCCTGGAAGGGCTTAACCTTAATAACTATTCAGCTGCCTCGTTCTGGGTAAAGCGCCAGCCGTCAACCATTGATTTTGAAATCGGCTTTAAGGATCAGGCAGGAACCGAGCAGAAAGTGAATACTGACAGCCTTGTAACCATATATGAGCGTGACGGGGGCTGGGAGAAGATACTTATTCCAACTTCATCTTTCAGCGGGGTTTCTTTTGACAGAATGGATAATTTTTCCATAACTATACCCGCCGGCACTCCGGCAGGTTCAATATATATTGACAGGCTGCTTCTCCATCAGCATTACAGTACTGATGTTTCAACCCCTTCAGTGCCCTCGTCAATACGAATAAACGGAGAAGGACTGAGGGACGGGATGGTTATCCCTCTGCACAATTATATTGAAGTGACTGCTGACAGCTATTCTGATGAACCCGGGATGGAATCGGTCCGGTTTGAATTAAGCAGAGACGGCAATGTATGGGACACAGTTGGCATTGATTACGATGTATCGGATGGCAATTACAATATCAGCTGGAACAGCTGCGATATAGCCGGAAAAGGGCCTCACTACATAAGAGCTGTCGCACAGGGCATATGGGGAAACGACACGCCTTCTGCTTCCTACAGTATAGAAAGCAGAAAAACCGATATTGTTATGTACCCTAACCCCTATTACCCCGCAAGAGGCAGCGGTAAGGCCCACTTTATAAATATACCCGAAGGGGCTGTTCTTGAAATATACACGATTTCCGGAACACTGGTCCGTACACTTGAAGAAGAGAGCGTTTTTTCCAGCGGCAAACTATCCTGGGACGGTAAAAACAACGGAGACAGGTCGGTAGCCAGCGGCATATACATATATGCTGTCACTGTTGACGGTGATAAGCACGCTACAGGAAAATTTGTTGTAATAAGATGAGAACACAACTTAAAATATCTATTATATGCTTCATTGCGGTCCTTGCCGTGAGAACACCGGTTTTTTCAGCCGGTGCAGGGACCAGCAGGGCGGATTATCTTAAAATAAAGACCGGGGCCCGCCCCGCGGCAATGGCAGGGGCATTCGGCATTATTTCCGATATACATTCAGTGGATTCAAACCCCGCTGCGCTTATAATGCTCCAAAAAAGGAAAGTAGGAGTAAGCCACCTCAGATGGCTGGAAAACATAGGATACAGCTGGGCCGGCATTGCTATTCCATTACTGCCTGATCCGGCAGGTGTTGACAGCCTAGGCACAATGTGGATTGATAACCTTGAATTTTCCGGCAGCAGGAATATGCTCGGCGGCGAATATACAATATGGAATGACCGCGGCGCAGGCGGGAACTCATCTGTGAGGGGATCGCGAAATGCCGGGCAGTACTACCTGACTGAATACGACATACGCCCGCTTCCGGACGGAAGGGCCGGTTACGGAGGAATAACTACCTCCCTTAACCACGTCAACGCATCTGATATGTACTGCCTTTCATTTGATATAAGAGGCGCGTCGGGAGGGGAAAAAATTGCAGTCAACCTTAAAGACGTAAGGGGTTATGAATATACTTTAAAACTAGACAACTACGAATCTGTTGAACAGCATTGGAAAGAAGTGGTAGTACCGCTTGAAAATTTTCGGGGGGTTGATCTTTCGGAACTGGAGAGCCTTTCATTTTCCTTTGAAGGCTCCGGTTCGGTATATTTAGACAACATACGCTTTGCTTCGGCCGGTCGTTCAGGCAGGATGGTGGCAGTCACAGTTTCCTATCTTAATACCGGCTCTATGGACGGCTATGTAGAAATTCCGGTTCCTCCTTTTTATGAGCCGTCGGATGATTTCAGTTCCTGGGCGGGCAGCCTCTCGTTTGCCTATGCAATTCAGACAACTATTGGTGGATACAGTGTACCATTAGGGGTAAATATAAGGATGCTTCTTGAAAACCTCCATCCGGAAACTGAAACATCAAAAGGAGCTGCTATGGACATTGGAGCTATGCACCAGTTCCGCCACACTCTTGGAATTGCAAGAATAGGTTTTGCCTTAAGAAATATAGGGTACCTCCAGGCGGCGGAAGAAAAGAGTTCGCCCCTTCCCTTTACTGTAAAATCAAGTTTCGGCCTTTTTCCCTATAACCTGCCTGCAGTCATTGCTGTTGACATAGATGCGCCGATGGATGAAAAATATATGCTGAGTCTCGGCGGTGAATGGAACTTTTCCGATACTGTATACGCCAGATGCGGCTACAGATTCGGCCAGGATAAGGGAGGGCTGGGAACCGGCATCGGCTTCAGAACAGGTTCACTACGCCTTGATTATGCGTTTGCTCCGTATTCGTACCTCGGTAATACCCACAGGATGTCGCTGCTATGGGATTTCTGATGAAAAAAAACAATTTTATTAATTATACTTTTATTATATCCATTGGCTGTTCCAGGCGCCGCAACGCCTGTCAGGATAAGGGTTTCAAACTTCAATTACGAAAGGGATTACAGGGGAAAAGAAAATATTGCGGCGACTGTAAGAAATATTTTCCTGGATGCTTTTCCGGAAGCATACTATATCACAGAGTGGAATGCTCCTGACTACATACTAACGGGAACCATAAAAGAACTTGGCCTTTCGTCCAGGGGCATTACATCCTACGGACTCGGTGGATATCAGAACTTCTCATCGGAGTTTGTAGTTGAAATCGAATTATATACTGCAGAAGGAAAAAGGATTCTTAAGGAAACCATTCGCGGAAACAGAGCGCGCAGCGACCTGGGCGCCGCCATACTTGGCGGGCCTACCGGCAGAGACAGCGAGAGAAAAATACTTCAAGAGCTCTGGTCGATGGACCCGGAAAGGGAAGAGTTCCGCAGATCAATAATGGGAGAGGCTATATACAGGGCTGCAGTGCGTGCAGTTCCGGAAGTATCTCTGGCAATCTTCGGAGAACCTTACGGACTTGCCGGTGAAGTGGTTCTTGTAAGAGGCAGTGAAGTCTACCTGGATATAGGCAGGGATTACAATCTAAGGGAAGGCAATGTACTGACCTTATACGCCCTTGACCAGGAAGTAATACGATCAAGGGACAGAAAGGTTTTGGGAAATATCCCCGGCAGAGAAATAGGCAAACTTGAAATAACGGGCATATTTGACCGCGAACTCTCAAAGGGAATTATTCTTGACAGCGTTTCGGCGGCGCAGAAGGGTGATATAGTTATATTCAAATGAAAAAACTTATACTGATATTTGTCCTTACATTTTTTTGCCGCTTTGCTATGGCAGCCCCACTGGCTGCACCTCGCGACATAGTAAGGTTTTACGCGTCAAGCCAGCGGGCGGCAAATATAGTGCAAAAGGCCTTTGACAACAATATGAGCACGAGATGGGAAAGTGTTCACGGAACCGATTACGGATGGATTGCTTTTGAGCTTGACCGGAAAAGAACGGTAAGGTCTCTCCGAATATCCTGGGAAACGGCGGCCGCCTCTGAGTATGACGTCAGGGTATCCGATGACGGCCTTGA
>PWOI01000140.1 GCA_003557485.1 Elusimicrobiota bacterium
AGGCCGTGCTTGCAGGAGCGGAAAGTAATCTGTATTCAGTGACCGATGTATTAAGAAATATAGCCTTATGGTTGGAAGGGGTAGCAGCCCTCAGTTTTTTCAGGGGGTATAGAACTGCTTTTTCACTAACTCCCGGCGGCAGGTTGGCATCCAAACTTCGTGAGCCTCTTTATGCGGAAGACGAAGAAATGGGAAAAAGGTTTTTAAAGGGAGGGTATCTGCAGGATGGATACGGGGTGCCTTCAGGATCTGCGGTTGACGGGACTCACGCCCTTGAGGGAGAAATGGGATATTATACTCCAGCCGGCAGGGAATCTTTTCTTGAAAATGTAGAGAGGTTTAGGGATTTCTTTGAGGCAAAAGAACGGCAGGGGCGTCCTATAAGGTACATAATAAAATGCGGAATAGGAGGACAGCATACGCCGTTTCAGGGAATATCATCGGTTATGGTCTCGGAAAGAGGAAAGATAGTAGGGGAATATGAACTTGGAAAAGATTTTGAAGCGTCCATAAACCAGACCCTTAAAAATATGGGTGCGGACTGGAGTCAGGTAGCGGTTATTCCGAGTTCAAAATCAGGTTCAACGGATGAGACGATGATAGTCTTTACAGAAATACTGTATGTGCTGCTTAAAAATATCGCGCAGCTCAAAGGGATAGACGGTGCCGGTTTTGCGGATGCTGTTCTTGATACACTCCATGACGTAAACTTCAGAGATGGAAAAGAGATTTCGGCTGAAGACCTTTTTAAAGATTTCAGTATAAACGCAGTAGTTCAAAAAGCGCGGGAAATGAACATAAACGTTGACTCTGGGACTGCGATGGAAATATTTGCCGTAGTGCTTGGTAATATGTTTTTTGAAACTACGGACAATCCTGTCGAGAGCCGCCTGGCCGCTTTCATAAGAAATTCCGGACTCGACAGGGAACTGGGAGACAGTTCGCCCGGTTTCGGTGCGATGTTTGACAATGTGGGGGGAAGGTGGACAGCAGATCTTCATATGATGACTTTTCTTGCTTTTCACAATCTTGACGCGGAGCAGTATTATGAAGCCCGGAAAAAGGGAGTAGGGAAGGCAGCTGAAGGGATGCATCCGGGTAATTCGCTCGGCAGGATGATTGCCGGAAAAGGAGTTGCCGATGTGGCTTTGGTTGTTCCGGATAGCATGTACTGGTTCGGGAAATCAATAGAACAGAATTTCAACGAGAGTATATGGCAGGACGGATTCGCAACACTTATAGCAGTCAAGGAAAGCGACTGGCCGTCCCAGAGGGGTCATTACGAACGCAGAGCCGGAAGGCTTGTTATTAATTTATCAGATGCAGAAATAAGTGGAAGAAATTTTACAGTTGTTAATCCCGGTGTTGAAATTAAGACTGATAGTGCATCAACCCTTCAGGAAAAAGCAATTATGTTCGCCGAACTCAACACCTATTTTTATGCGGCAACCAACACAGTAGGAACAATCCTGATAGCCAGGGCGCTTGAGAAGGAGGGGTTTTCTGTGGAAGATGTTGATATGAGCGACCTAAATAATCCTGCAACAAAAATTGTTCAGAGAAACCTGTTTCTGAGACAGCCTTATGTTGAACTGGGGAAAGGAATACTTAAAGAAAGACTGGAGCATCTGCAGTCCGATGAAGCCAGAGCAAAGGGTTCAATACAAAGAGAAATTGAGAAAATTGCGCAGTCAGGAAGAAATAAGCCTGTTGTTGCAAATATTCCGGGAGTTACGGAAACAAATTTAACCGGTGAAAATATAGCCGGAGTTGTAAATCAGGTAAAAGATTACGCCGAAGCCGGAGGCCGCAAAATAATACCGTTTATATATCTTGAAGGTGAGAATTTTGAAATGGTCAGGGATTCACTGCTGTCTTCCGGTGTTGAATGGGTAATGCAGGGAACAGGCGACCAGCATATAAGTTATCAGCAGGTTCTCGCTCAACCCGGTAAGTTTCTTCCCGTTATTGTTTCGTTTGTGCCCTCCTCAGAACAGGAATTTGCTCCCGCCCGGCCTGCCGTGGGTTTTGCAAAAGGATACCTTAATGATATAAGTCCGCATATGCTGCGCCATTACTTTGCTGAAGCATCGTACGAGGCGCTTACCAGTCTTCGCGGTGAAGCCGGAGGCGAGGGCGTTTTCCTGACTCTTTCCGATACTCCCGAAAACCGTGATTTAGTTATACGGGAATTGTCGGTGTATGCTTCCGCTGTAAGTAAATCCGGGGTGCCGGGATACTCGGATAAAAGATACCCGGGAGGTTTTCTATTCGGCCTTGCTGCAGCGGGTGCAGGAGTTGAAGGTTACTCAGTTTCTTCTGCTGTAGCAATTAGCGCCGCTATGGCGGCTTTCTTAGTGATTTTTCCATTTGCGGTGATTGGATTCTGGACTGCATTCAGGGTGCTGCGGTACTCATTAAGGCTCTCCGCGGAGCCGGCCGCCGATAAGAAAGAAGCGCCTGGCGAAGTTGATATAGAATTCGGGACATCCGGATGGAGGGGAAGGATAGGTGTTGATTTTATCCCTGTAAACATAAAGAAGGCTGTCCAGGGAATAGCAACGTATTATAAAAAACATATAAAAGAGGGCTATATCCTTGTTGTATATGATCCCCGGGAGCATAACAGAGACAACGCAAAAACCGCAGCGGAGGTTCTTGCAGCCAACGGAGTTAAAGTGAAAATTATAGAGTCGGAACCAACGCCTTCACCGGTAGCGGGGTTTCTGGCAAACAAAAACGATGAAATAAAAGGGGTGATTAATTTTACCGCGAGCCATAACAAATATACAGATAACGGCATCAAGTATTCCCTGGGGCACGGAGGAGCCGCCGGTGATGAGGTGACCTCACTTATATCGCAGTACGCTAACGAAAGTTCACCGGCAGTACCTTATGATTACAGCGATGGACTGAAGGCAGGGCTGATTGAAGAAATCAAACCGGAAGATGCCGTTCGCGAGTATGTACACAGCTATATTATTCCCCGGTTAAAATCAAGTGGAGCCTGGACTGCAATAATTAATTATTTGCAGAACAACCCTGATTTCAAAGTTGTCCTTGATCCGATGCAGGGAACATCAGTAAGTTACATGAAGGAGTTTTACGGAGAGCTTGAAAGAGAAAGCGGAGTCTCTTTTGCGGAGTATATAAATACCGATAACAATGATCCGTCCTTTAGTAATGTAGCGGGAGCCCCTAACCCGACAGAGAGTGTCAGTCTAGAAAAACTTAATGAGAGGTTGGGCCGGCTCAGGCAAACCGGCAGAGCGGTGGGTATAGCAGCTGACGGGGACGCAGACAGGTTCGGACTTATAGATGTATGCGGCAGTGAAATTACTTCCCACCAGTTTGTCGGGATTCTTGCATATTTTCTGCATAAGAAAGGATTCACCGGTGACATAGTTAAGTCAGTAGGGACAAGCAATTTCACAAATGCCGTCGGAGAACTGCTCGGTGTAAGTGTTGAAGAGAAAGCTGTAGGTTTCAAATGGGTCGTTGAACATAAGGATGCGGGCAATGAAATTCTTGTGGGGGGTGAAGAAAGCGCGCACGTTATGACGGGGCTTTTTTCCGAATCGTGGGATGACGGTATAGCAGTAGGCATACTTGCGCTGTGGATTATTGCTGACAGTGGAATGAGCCTTACGGAATATCTTGAATCAATTGAAAAGGAAACAGGAAAGTATAACTGTTCACGCCAAAATGTTGATCTTACCTCTAAGCAGAAATTAGAGGCAGAGTCATTAATAAATGAAACAAGGGATAATTCTCAGGTTGTTAAAGAGAGGCTGCAGGAAATGGGGTTCACTAAAGAAGTTGCCGATGTAATAACACTGGACGGTGTAAAAGTAGTATTCTCGGACGGGAGCTGGCTTCTGATACGGCTTTCAGGTACAGAAGACGTAGCCAGGCTCTATGCCGAAGCAAAAAGTGAGGAGGAGAGGCTTGATATTGAAAAAGCAGGCAAAGAGCTGTTGCTGGGGGAGAAGAAACCGGGCAGACTTCATTCATTTCTGCAGAACCTGGCTTCACGTGTAAGGTCTCTTTTTATAAGGACTGAAAGAAAAGAAAACTTTGATATTACGGTTTCTTCAGATTATGACGGGATGAGCCGGGAAGCCGCTGAACGGCTTATTGAATCAATTAACAGGAAAATTGAAGAGAAGGGAAATGTGTCTATATGTTTTGCTACCGGTTCTACGCCGCTGGGGGTTTACAAAATACTTAGAGAAAGAGCCGGGGAAATTGACTGGAGCAAGGTTGTAACATTTAACCTTGACGAATACATGTTTCCGGGTTACAGTGGCGGCCTTGTAGATCATCCCCAAAGCTACAGGTACTTTATGGAGAAAAACCTGTTTGGTGAACTGTACGGCTACGGGCTTAGGAGAGAGAATATAAATTTTCTTGACGGCAGCGCTGTTGACACAGATAAAGAGATAGAGCGCTACAAAAAAGCTATATCCGATGCCGGTGGCATAGACATAGCCATACTCGGGATAGGCCATAACGGGCATATAGCTTTTAACGAGCCGGGCAGTTCTTTTTCCGGTAGCGTCCGCGTTACCGATCTTGACGATAGAACAATAGAAGCGAATGCGAGATTTTTTGATAGGGCCGAAGATGTGCCGAGGCAGGCGCTGAGTATGGGTATATCGGATATACTTAACTCGGGGCAGGTGTTTCTTCTTGCAAGCGGAGAAGGCAAGGCTGAAGCTATCTACAACACCGTGGCAGGCTCCATAAGCGAAGATATACCTTCTACTGCGCTGCAAAATCATCCGGATGTCAGGATGTTTCTTGATAAGGACCTGGAGGTGGGAGTGCTTGAGAGGATGAGGGTTTTTCTGGAGGGTTACACGGATTTTGAAACAAGGATAAGCAGTTGGGATGCGACCTTGATGGTCCAGTATGAAGATATATACGGAATTGCAAATATTGAAACGGACAGCCAAACTGGCAAAGAAGTGTTTTACGTGCATGAATCTGTTCTTTGGTCA
>PWOI01000065.1 GCA_003557485.1 Elusimicrobiota bacterium
GCGGGATTTTTCGGGGTATTGTCCTTGTTGTTTTACAGCCGATCCGCAGAATTTCATAAGAGGGAATGGTTTATGTACGGTATGTTTTTTTCTGTGTGTGTTGCGGTAAAGGTAGAACTTCTTATGCAGCTTCTTTTCATAATTCCCTTTTTTGTAATTCTGGCCTTAAGGAAGCATACAGAATGGAGAAATTTCATTTATTTTTGCGCAGGCGCAGTGCCCGTAACTTTTTTACGGGCGGTAAATTCATATATAAAATACGGGGTTGTCAGGCTGGAGGAAACTATGCCTATACTTAGCATATTAGCCCCGGAGCCTGTTTTATATGACGGCTTATTCAGTTCTTACCGGGGGATTGTATATACTTCTCCAGTCCTTATTCTCTCTATACTCGGATTTGCTCTTCTTTTTTTTGAGACTTTTAAAAGAGCAGGTGAGCGTAATAAATCGGAGAATTTACAGTGCTGGCTTGTTTTTCTGATGGGCTTCTATGCCGTTTTTAAATTGGTTTTTGTAGGGATGGCATTTACTACTACCGGGCATGAACTTTCCATGCGGGTTATGCTTACAGAAATCCCCGTGTTTGTAATTCTTATGGCTGTATTTTTCAAGTCGCTCAGTAGAAAAGTATTTATTTTTTTTGCTATTCCGGCAGTTGTTTTAGGTATCCTTTGGAACCTTATGAATATCGCGGAGTACTTAACCGGAATTGAACTTTTATTTCCCGCTTCCGGTCATCCGCCTCTTATGGCCAGAGCCGGATTAATACAATATGCTCTGGGTCTCTTCTCTAATTTCAATCATATTGCCTTGAAACTGAAAGTTCTGTTTCCGCTTGTCGCTGCCGGGATAATTTTTTACCTGGCGTGGCTGCTAATAAGGAAAAATTTTAAACCCTCCGGATTTCCCCGGAGTGGAAGGGTTAAATTACTGTCTTTTTTTACAGTTTACTGCTGTACTGCGTATGCGGTGGCCAGCGGACTCAATATTTATAATAACAGCAGAAATGTCGAGGAACTTAAAGATAAGGGCTTTCTTGAAGAAGCCAGAGTAATAGAAGTGCCATTTGTTGAATTTACTTTATTGGAAGAGGAGTTCAGGCTCCTGCTTTTATTTAATTACATGAGGTATCTGGCTTTTGAAGGAGAGTTTCAGGAGTACAAGAACAGGGCACTGATGCGCAGAAGGCTTTACGGCAAAGCTGAGAGCTCGATAGCGACTTTTCATAAACAGGAAAAGCCGTTTCAGAGAATAGCAGATTTTTATAGGAAGAGCGGAAGATTTGACAAAGTTATTGAATTTCATGAAAAAATGCTTGCGTTTGTTCCGGAAGATATCCCCACTCTCATAAATATGGGTCATATTTATGAGAAGCAGGGGGAATATGTCAAAGCAGCGGAGTCATATAAAAAGGCACTTGAAATAAATCCTGAATCAGTCAACGCACCCTGGTTGCTCGCAAATCTTTATTGGAGATTAAGTGAGCATGAGAAAACTCTTTATTATTTGAAATTGTCTCTGGAAAATAATCCCAGTAAACCTCATATACACTCATTCATGGGATCGCTGCATAATGAACTTGGGCGTTATGAAGAAGCGTTGCATTACTTCAAGAAAGCTTTGGATTATCCTTTTCAGGACAGGGAGACACTTAAGCAGCTCGGAGATGTTTATTTTAGTAAAGGAGATTATCAGAAAGCAATAGAGCATTATTCCCCGGCCAGGAACGCAGAAGTGCTTATGAATAAGGGCAATGCCTACAGGGAATTGGGAATGCTTGAAGAGGCCCTTGAGAGTTACAGTCGGGCGGTTAAAATGAATCCTCGTGTCGTACACGGGTTCCGCGGCATGGCAGATATATACAGAGATTTGTCTGATTATGATAACGCGGTTGATTATTATAGAAAGGTGCTGGATTTAACCCCCAGGGACTTAAACGTTCTTGTTTCCCTGGGTGATATTTTCTTTGAAAAAGGCAAATATGACAGGGCAGCGGAATATTACAGGAAAACCACAGAGATAGCTCCGCGGGTTGCCAGTAACTACAGGCGGCTTGCGGAAATTTACAGGGCAAAAGGGGAATACGTACGCGCAATAGAAAACTATGAAGAGGCCATAAAGCACAGGGCTGTCCCTGCCGAAGATCACAGAGAGCTTGGGTATCTTTATATTCAATTGATGCAGTATGAAAAAGCCAAAGAAAACTTCAGCCGGGCTTATTATTACAGGCCTTCCGAACCAAGATCAGCGTTTCAGTTAGGATATATCCATATGGAGCTTGGGGAGTATGAAAAAGCTTCGGATTATTTAAATAAAGTAATTGAGCTTCAACCGTATTTCATAGCAGATGCGCATATGATGTTAGGAGAAATTTACATTTCCCGGAATGAGCCGGAAAAGGCGGAAGTTCAGATAAAAGAACTTAAAAGGCTAAACAGGCAGGATATGGCGGAGATTCTGGAGGGGCGCATAGCGGAAAAGTTCGATATGGACCGCTGATTCTTATCCTGTGGGCAGCAATTGGTCAGGTAAATTAACTAAGCGGACTTTATGTCAAGACGGGAATTATATTCTAATCTGAGATTTTTAAGTTACAGGATTTTACAGGAGAAATCCCGGTTTTCCTATGAAGATTTCCTAAGCCATCAGAAGTATTTCAATGACGGCCTGGTAAGCATGATAGCTTACCTTCTTCTGTATGACCAGATGTTTTTTCTGGATAGAATGCTGGTCGAGGAGTTCCGGCAGGAGAAAGAAGAGAAAGGGGATTTTACCTGTCTTGACGTAGCCTGCGGTACCGGAATAATGCTCAAGGTTTTAAGGTTGGAAAAGCTTTTTGACCCTGTGAGTTTTTATTGCCTGGAGTATAACAGCGGCTGTGATGAATTCTTTTCTCAAGTTAAGGAAATTCTAAAGTGTGAATTCAGCCTTGACCCTTCTCACCTGCTTGAGGCCGATATGGCTTCTTATCCGGGTCCGGAAAAAAAACACCGCCGCTTTGATTTTGTCTATGCTATGGGGCTCTTGCCGATGCTACCTGAACCTGAATCTGTTATAAGGAACCTGGTAAGTTTAACCGAAAAGAACGGGAAAGTGTTCTTTGATTTTTATCACCCGGAAGGCAGTTCAATACTGGAAAACGGGAAAAAGATAAAAAATATAGAACTGGGGGCGATATGGATAGCCAGCAGTGAAATTTTTAAATCCGGAGTCAAAAAGCAAAGTGACGGAAGAGTAGATTTTTCCGTAAACAGGGTATATGAAAAGTTTTCCCGCAACAGGCCACGGAGAGTTGTAAGGAACCTGCCTTTGACTTCCTATATACATAAGATATTTGATATTTTATTTTGGAATCCTGTTTATTTCTGGTACCCGGTTGATTATATATATAATATACTTAAAAAAATAGACGGGATTGATATAATTGAGTTTAAAGCTTCAGAAAAAACTTCCAAGACGGCTGTACTTCTTAAGAAGACCTAAGAGTTATACTTTTTTAACTGGCTATCATTCTTTGTTCCCGGATCCATAGGATTACAGTATATACATGAGGGCTTGTTTCGCTTGCATTTCCCAGATTAGACAAAACGTCTCTTTTTATTTATAATTAAATTACAGCTGCCGGGTCGTCTAATGGCAGGACAGCGGACTCTGGCTCCGTACGTGAGGGTTCGAATCCTTCCCCGGCAGCCACTTTTCATTTAAAAGGGGTTTTCTCTCTTTTCTAAAAAATTTTTCGCCCGTGCCTGCGGCACCAAGCGCTGGGGGTAAATCTTTTCCGGAAAAATCATCCTCTGAAAAACCTCGTGAAGAAATAAAACTAAACGGCTCCTGAAAAGAAAAAACTATTTTCTTTTCCCGCAAAACAAAGTCGTCACCGGTCGGTGACTAATAATCCTGCGGATTATCTGCAAACCTATTTTTAAAAGCCTATCTTCCTGCCTTCCTTACTTTTATCAGTAAGGAGTTTGTTTAATGCTCCGATTATTTCTTTTATCGCTTTTTTATTTTCAACTATATGAGACTCTTGCGAGTTCAACCTCTTCTCAATTTTAGCTACTATTGCTTTCAGCTCATTGTTCTCTAAAGCCAGGGTCTTTAACCTGGTAAAAGTCCTCATTATCTGAATATTTACCTCTATAGCACGATCACTCGTAAGAACCCCTGAAAGCATCGCAACACCATTTTCGGTAAATGCGAGCGGTGTTTTTCTAACTCCTCCCCAACTTGATGTCGCAATCTGCGACTTCAAGTTACCAAACTCTTCTTTCGAGAGCTGAAACATAAAATCCTCCGGGAATCTCTTAATGTTGCGGCGGACCTGTTCGTTTAATCTTCTGGTCTCCACTCCATACATTTCCGCAATATCTCTATCAATCATTACTTTTTGTCCTCGGATAAGAAAAATCTTTTTTTCTATTACCTCTACAGGAATCATTTTGCTCACAGGGAGCCCCCTTTCTTTGACATATTACTTACTAATATGTATATTATTAATTGTAGTATAATAAGTTCTGGAGGAATATGCAAGATTTACAGGAAATTATAAAAGAAATTAAAATACAAAAAACTTTCTATTCAAAGGAAAAGAAACGCCTTAAAGAGGAAATCTCTAAGTTACCGCGCGGGACTATACAAAAGAAAGTAATCAGTAATAAACCGTATTATTACCTTCTGTACCGAAATAAGGGAAAGATCGTTAATGAGTATCTTGGAAAATCTGCACCGAAAAAATTAGAAGAACAGATTGCCGAAAGAAAACATTTACAAAAAGAATTAAAACCGGTTAATGAAGCATTGAAGATATTAAATAAATTGAAAGTATGATGAATTATTTCTTATACGCCCGCAAATCAAGTGACGCTGAGGACAGACAGGTTCTTTCAATAGATTCACAACTGAGGGAACTCAGGGAATATGCCCGGAGGTTGTGTCAAGATTTTTCTGTAATTTAGCCATGCTTCCCTTTTCAGACTATTGCCATTTCTTTTAGA
>PWOI01000019.1 GCA_003557485.1 Elusimicrobiota bacterium
ATATTAAATCGCTTACCACCGCAGAAGCCGCGGGAAAACGGCCGGCTCCTTTCCCGTAAAACATTACCTCGCCTGCATTTGAAGCGTCAACAAGAAACGCATTGTTTTCATTGTTAACTGCAGAGAGCATATCGTCCCGGGGCAGCAGCGCCGGATGGACACGGATATCAAGCCCGTCTTTCATCTTTTTCATAATGCAGAGGTGCTTTAATTTAAAATCAAACATCTCCCCGGAAAATGAAAGGTCCTGCGGATGTATTTCTTCTATTCCTTCTTTGTATATATCGCTGAAATTTACAGGTTCAGGCGATATAACGTTGGCAAGGATGCAGAGTTTATGGGCTGCGTCATACCCTTTTATATCGGCAGATGAATCCGGCTCGGCAAACCCGGCTTCAACCGCTTCTCCGAGAGCATGATCAATAGTGCATAATTCTTTTGCCATCCTTGTAAGTATATAATTGCAGGTGCCGTTAAGAATCCCTTTTATTGAATTTATATCGTTGGAAGCAAGGCCTTCATTTATTCCCTGTATTACAGGTATTCCGCTGCCTACTGAAGCTTCAAAGTAGATAAGGCATTTATTTTTGCCGGCCAGGGAAAATATGTCATCCCATTTCTCAGCGATAAGAGCCTTATTGGCTGTAACAACATGCTTTTTTTTCTTAAAGCAGGAGGAGATTATTTCATATCCGAGTTTTAAGCTGCCGGTAAGAACGACAACCAGAGATATTTCTTCGTCGTTTATTATATCTTTCCAGTCGGAAGTAAATATTCCTTTGGGTATTTTAAGTTCGCCGGCAATATTTTTACGTATATCGCAGACCTTTTTAATTTCAACTGGTGCTCCCACCCTGGAGGCAATAAGAGAGCGGTTTTTATTAATTATTTTCCAGACTCCCCCACCTACAGTACCCAGGCCTATTATTCCTATTTTTACACTCATATCCAGTTTATTCCTTAATTATGGCGGCCCCATCCGCAGGAATTTTTTCAGACGCAGAAGTGCGTCATGAAATCTCTGGTAATGGGTTACCGTTGCTAACCTTACATATCCTTCTCCGTATGAGCCGAAACCTATTCCGGGAGCTACAGCGATACCGGTTTTTTCTATTAAAAGCTCCGCAAATTCAAGTGAACCCATGTCCCTGAAATTTTCAGGATGCCTGAGCCACATATACATAGTCGCCCTGGGCAACTCGGCAGGCCAGCCGGCCTTATTAAGCCCGTCGGCAAGTTTTTTCTGCCTTCGGCGGTATTCGGCGACAGTATCTTTTACGCATTTCTGGCTGCCAGTAATGGCTTTTACCGCAGAGAGCTGTATAGCGGTAAAAACACCGTAGTCAAGATATGACTTTATCTTTTCCAGGGGTTTAAGGATGTCGCTCCCGCCGACTGCAAAACCAACCCTCCATCCAGCCATATTGTATGACTTTGAAAGAGAATGAAACTCCATCCCGACCTCCTTTGATCCCGGAGTTTCCATAAAGGAAGGCGGACGGTATCCGTCAAAAACAATCTCCGAATAGGCCAGATCATGGCATACTATTATGTTGTAGTCCGAAGCAAACTCTACCACTTTTTCGAAAAAGCTGCCGTCATCAAGCGTTGCCGTAGTAGGATTATTCGGATAGTTAAGAAACATCAACTTGGCTTTTTTTGCCACATCATGGGGAATATCTTCCAGAGCGGGGATATAGTTGTTTTTTTCCGTTATGGGCATATCGTACGGCTGTCCGCCGGAAAGAATAATGCCGTTCCTGTGGACCGGGTAGCACGGATTGGTCACCAGCGCTATATCACCCGGATCCAGGTAGGCCATGCACATATGGGCTATGCCTTCTTTGGATCCTATAAGGGCTACAGCCTCATTTTCGGGATCAAAATCAACACCATACTTCTTCTTGTACCATCCGGTTACCGTGGCACGGAACTTGGGCATACCTTTGGCCTGGGGATACCTGTGAGTGCTGGGATGATTTAAAACGGTATCGCAGAGACGCTCTACAATATGAGGTGGAGTAGGAAGGTCCGGATTTCCCATACCTAAATCTATTACATCAAGTTTTTTCCTATGAGCTTCTCGTTTGAGCACATCTATAGCGCCAAACAGGTACGGCGGAAGCTCTTTCAGGCATTTTGCCGGCTCAACACTTACTTTTTTAATTTTTTTCTTTTTATCTTTCATTTTTTCTCCGGATTCAATTGTAGAATTTACTAAAGTTCTGCCGTCTTTGTCAAATTATTTTTTTTCTTTTTTCACTTCGATTTTGCTTACCGCAAAAGCAGAACAGCGTTTTTTTATTTCCGGAGGTAAATTGGGACAGGATTAGCTTTACCTTTTACTTTTACTTCTTTGTAAAACTTAAAGTCTTCCGGTTGTTTTATGCGGGAATAGGTGGATTCGGAAACAGCCACAGTATTGACCGGGCTAATATTCTGTATACGGGAAGCTGTATTAACCACATCTCCTATAACAGTCAAATCCCTGCGGTTAACTGTACCTACAGTACCCTGTATAACTTCCCCGCTATTGATTCCTATCCGCACATTTATCTTTTCCTGATTTTTTTCTGTACGGTTTTTATTCATCTTAGAAAGAGCTCTTAAAATTTTAACCGCAGCATTAGCTGCATCATTGGCATCAATAAATATTGCCATTACAGCGTCGCCTATAAACTTATCTATATCGCCAAAGCATTCTTTTGTTATTATCTCGCATATGCCGAAAACTTCGTTAAGCATCTGAGTGACATTTTCGGGTGAATGTTTCTCAGAATAGCCGGTAAAACCCACTATATCCAGATATAATACGGAAAGATCTTTCTTGTGAGCTGTTGAAGCGGCATTTGAACGGGCCTCATTAAGTACATCATCATAGGTGGCAGAGGAGACATATTTTTTTATAAGCCTGTTAAATTTTTCCTGCAGTATCCTGAACTCTTCTTCCTTTGTAATATCCCTAAAAACTTCAATAGCAGCGACAATATTACCCTCCTTGTCTTTTATCGGAGCTATATGTGTCATAACGGGAAACCGTTTTTTAGATTTATGCAGCGGATATACCTTAGTTTTTATTTTCTTTCCTGTTTCAAGTGTTTTTTTCAAAGGGCAATCTGTTTTACAAATCAAATTCCCCTTTTCATCAATATGATTTAAAATATTATCCGAACAATGCTTTCCAGCAACTTCCGCTGATTTATAGCCGGTAACATCTTCAGCCCCCTTGTTCCAGAAGAGGATCTTACGATCCTTATCAACTATGTATACTCCGTCAAATATATCATTTAATAAACTTAACGAATTTAAAGATTCTTCATTTTTATTGCGCTTACCCATACTGCTACTTCTCTTTATACTCATTTATTTTTTTCTCAATTTTAACTTTGTGTTCTCTTGTATCTGAAACAATCTTATCCAACAGGTTAAGGAATTCGTTGTTTTCAGATTTCACTATTTCAAAAAACTTCTGTTCAAGAAGGGACATTTCAATATCCCTGGCAATATTTAAAGCCTTCTTTATATCTATCAGATTATTCTTTACTTTTTCTATATCAGAATCCACACCCTTTATAACTGTTTTGGCTGCGACAGAATTAAAGCGGCGGCCAACCTCAAATTGTTCGGGTTTTTCTTTGATAAAGCCTGATATGCGTGAGATATAGCAGGAGTGCAGTTTTTCACAGGACACTAAAGATTCCCAAAACTCTTCTTCTTCTGAATAGGATTCTGCGCATGCATTATAAAACTGAGAAACCTTAAGTTCCAGCTCACTTAAAACATCCAGTAAACCGACAATGTCTCTTAGATCGTTTCCTCTAATCATTTTAAAGTCCTTTTTAAATATTTAAGCCTGCCCTAAAAGAGATTATCTATATGTTGTCGTTAATTGTCAAACAATTTAGATGGGAAAATATTGGAATGAATGGAATTTTAGTATCCGGTGTCTTTAGCGGGAGCTTTTACGCGCGGTATGGTCAAGTATTTTTTTGCGGAACCTTATATTTTCAGGAGTTACTTCCATGAATTCATCTTCTCCTATATATTCCAGCCCCTGCTCTATTGTAAATTTCTGTGCAGGAGACAGGTTAAGAGCTTCATCGCTGCCGGCGGCGCGCACATTGGTCAGTTTCTTTGTCTTACAGACATTTACTACAAGATCGGCTTCCCTGTTAGCAGCCCCGATAATCATACCCGCATATACTTTTTCTCCGGGACTTATAAAGAAAACCCCTCTGTCAGAGAGTTTATATAAAGAATAGGCTGAAGCTTCACCACTGATCATAGATATGAGAGAACCCTTTTTCCGCCCTTCAATTTCTCCACGGTAAGGCCCGTACTCATAAAAGTTATGGTTTAATACTCCTGTGCCCTTTGTGTCGGTTATAAACTCGTTCCTGTACCCCAGCAGCCCCCTGGAGGGGATATAGAATTCCAGTCTCCTGTACCCGCTGCTTCCAGCACTCATATTAACCATCTGGCCTTTTCTTGCGTTTAATTTCTCCATTACGCAGCCTACATGTATGTCTTTAACATCTACAATTGCATGTTCTATGGGTTCCTGGCACTGGTTCTCTTTTTGGCGGAATATTACCCGGGGCTTTGAAATCTGCAGCTCGTAACCCTCTCTTCTCATATTTTCAATCAATACGGCAAGCTGAAGTTCTCCCCGGCCCTTTACCTTGAAGCTGTCAGGGGCTGAGGTTTTTTCCACTTGAATACTTACATTGGTCTGGATTTCCTTACGGAGCCTGTCCCAGAGGTGCCTTGATGTCAGATACTGGCCTTCCCTGCCTGCAAAAGGAGAGTCATTAACCCTGAATTCCACAGCGAGAGTAGGTTTGTCTATATCAATAACAGGCAGCGGACGGGGATTTTCCTTATCTGCAACAGTTTCCCCGACATCTATGGAATCGGTACCGGCAATTGATACTATATCTCCAGCCTCGGCGCTCTCCATCTCGGTTTTCTGTAATCCGCAATAGGAGTATATTTTTGTTACATTGAAGTTCACTATACCGGAATCTTTTTCTATTAAAACGACGCTGTCACCTTTTTTTACTATTCCTTCGTGTATTTTACCTGTCCCTATCTTACCAACATAACTGTCATATTCTATCGCTGAAACCAGAAACCTGAAAGGACAAGAAATCTCTCCGCGGGCATCCGGCGCATATTTTATTACAGTATCAAGAAGAGGCTTAAGGTCTACAGATTCCTCTTCAAATTCTTTTTTTGCGACTCCTTCTTTGGATGAAGAGTATACCACAGGAAAATCCAGCTGGGAGTCGTCCGCTTCAAGTTCAACAAAAAGGTCAAATATATCATCCAGAACTTTATGGACATTAATATTGGGCCGGTCTATTTTATTTATTACAACAATTACCTTCAGTCCCAGCTCAAGCGATTTCTTAAGCACATACCTTGTCTGGGGCATAGGGCCTTCATAGGCATCTACAAGCAGAAGAACGGAGTCTACCATCTTAAGGATACGCTGTACTTCTCCCCCAAAATCAGCGTGACCGGGAGTATCAACAATATTGACTTTGTACCCGCCATAGGTAAACGAGGCTATTTTTGAGAAGATTGTTATCCCTTTTTCTCTCTCCAGATCATTGGAATCCATTACCCTCTCAACAACTTTCTGGTTTTCCCGGAAGACCCCTGCATACCTGAGAATTGCATCCACCATAGTGGTCTTTCCGTGGTCAACGTGGGCTATTATTCCTATGTTCTTTATTTTTCTCAAATATTTTTTCCTTTGGTAGTCCGTATTGCGCTCAACACTGAAAACAACTGTGTTTTTTTATTAAATTACGGCTTTATTTTCAAGTTATGGCTGCAAATATAGTATTATGCGCAAATGCGGTTTCTGCTGCGCTGTGACTGATAATTGTTTCGAGGTTTGGGTGTGCCGTAATCAAAATCCTTAAGAGTTTTTCTGTTAATTTTTTCTCCCATAATATTTTCAAGTTTTCGTACTATCTTTCCGTCACCGGAAGTGGTAAGAGTAAAGGCGGCGCCTGACTTTCGGGCACGGCCGGTCCGGCCTATCCTGTGAATATAGTCATCGGTAGTATCCGGCATATCAAAATTAATCACATGTGAAATATGCTCTATATCAAGCCCGCGGGCAGCGATATCCGTTGCAACCATTATATTATAGTTTCCGTTTCTGAAACCTTTTATGGCCGCATTGCGCTGACCCTGGGAACGGTCTCCGTGAAGACTGGTAACCTTATATCTTTTTCTCTCTATCTGACTGGCCAGCCTGACCGCCCGGCGTTTTGTCCGGGTAAAAACAAGCACGGAATTAGTATCGGTATCATTCAGGATTCTCAGCAGGAGTTTTGATTTAAGATGCTGCGGTACCGGGAAAATAGAATGCGAAACGGTGTTTGCCGGACAGCTTACGCCTATGGATATACGTGACGGATTGCGTAGTATCTTTTTTGCAAGATTTTCTATTTCCCGCGGAAAAGTTGCAGAAAAAAGCATAGTTTGCCTATTCACAGGAGTCCTGGAAACAATCCGTTTTATGTCAGGCATAAAACCCATATCAAGCATGCGATCCGCCTCATCAAGTACCAGCATATCCAGACCCTTTAATGCAACATGCCCTCTATTCATCAAGTCCAGCAGCCTGCCGGGACAGGCTACAAGAATATCCACTCCCCTGCGCAGGGACTTTACCTGCATATTTAGATTTACCCCGCCGTACACGGTTGTACTGCGCAGTTGCGTACGGCACTTAAGTTCGTCTATATTGCGCTGTACCTGTGCTGCCAGCTCGCGGGTCGGGGTAACAATAAGGGCGCGGATAGAGCCGCGTTTCTTATTCAAAAGTTTATGAAGCATTGGCAAAACAAACGCTGCAGTCTTTCCCGTTCCGGTCTGGGCGGTTACAATAAGATCGTTTCCCGAGATTGCCCCGGGTATAACTTTTTGCTGCACAGGCGTGGGAACTTTATATCCCGCTTTCTCAATACCCGCTAAAAGGCGGGCGTCTAAATCAAAACTCTTAAAATTCATATATCAGTACCTGCGGGATTGCCCCCAGCCGCCTCTGCTTCCCCTGTCTTTTTTTGGATGGGCTTCATTTACTCTAACCGCACGTCCTTCGATTTCTTTTGAATTCAAAGAATCAATAGCTTCCCTGACTTCCGGCTGGGTTGACATTTCAACGAATGCAAAACCTTTAGACCGACCGGTCTCGCGATCGGTAATTAAACTTACAGACTTTACATTACCGTGCCGGGAAAATACTTCCCTTAACTTGTCCTCATTTACCGAGTAACTGAGATTCCCTACATACAATTTTGTGTTTTCCACTTTACAAATTCTCCTTTTGTTTTTCTCCCGCAGCCTTCCATGACTGAAGGACAATCTCTCGTAATAATTCCTTTAATCTATATGATTCAGAGGTAACCCGGAACTGCTGGCCTCCAGCATTTACCGGTAACATAGAAAAGACTCTTTAGGGATTAGACAAACTATATTCTGTGTGACTTTATCCGGAATTGTTTAAAAAGGGCAAGGTAAAACTTATACTTTAAATAACATTCATTTCCTGAATAATCTTTTTATATTATTATTACAGAAAACGACTATACTTTTAATTTGGTATTTGTCAATATCAGATTCTTATTTTTTTGTCTTAATAAAAAAACAGAACCGTCCCTTTTTACTTTGATAGATTTTCCATATGCCTTTTTATAAAAACTGCCGCGGCATTTACGACCTCTTCTTTAAGTTCTGCCGGACTTTGAGCGACCCATATTGTAAAGTTATATAGTTCCTGGATGTCTGCTCTTAACCATTTCTTGTTTTTATATAAAAACACCATCAGAGACGTTATGGCAATACGCTTATTCCCGTTCTGAAAAGGATGGTTCTTAATAAGAAGATAAAAAAGAACCGCTGCCTTGTTTGTTATCCCGCTATATAAGTTTTTTTTAAAAAATGTCTGGAAGGGAACAGCCAGACAGCTTTCAAGCCTGCCCGGATATCTTGTCGAAAAATCAGGTATAGGCTCATTGTATTTAAGTACTTCTTTTGCCACTCTATGCGCAATAAACTCTACATCTTTAACTGTCAGATTTTTCATTAAATTTATTCGTTTTGCAGAAGCTTCAGTACTTCGCCATACTCATTTACTGTTTTTTTAACAGCTTTTATAATTATATCTTTTTCTTTCGAAGTCAGATTGTTTCCCGTTATAGAGGAAAACGGAATCGCATAATTCTTACCTATTCTTATAGCTTCAATCTCACCTTTTTTTATTTTCTTATATACCGCCACCCTGCTTATACCCAATATATCCGCAAGCTCTGTTGTTGATATATATTTTTTTTCTTTCATAAAAATGTTCCTCCATAAATTTTATGGTTAACCTAAAATTAAAAGTTAACCATCGTTAACTTAAACGGTAACATATTCAATGGTTTTTATCAACCTTCTTTCAGCAATAGCGCACAAAAAAACAGAATCGTACTTTTTTTCTAAGCAAGAAAGGCGATAAAAGCTGTTGAGAGTCCCAGGTATATGCTGACTCCGGTTATATCTGTAATAGTTGTAAGGACCGGCCCGGTCATCATTGCGGGGTCCTTTCCAAGTGATTTTATCAAAAAAGGAAGCATCCCCCCTACAAGCCCGGCCACAAGAACATTTATGCCAAGCGCCGCCCCCGCCACAAGACTCAGATACGGATTACCCCGCAAAACAAAAGCAATAATAGCAAAAAGGACCCCCAGGGCCAGGCCGTTCATTACTCCTATGGATACTTCTTTTTTCAGTACTTTTTTGAAATCACGGAGCCTGGCTTCCCCCATAGCTATGCTTCTTATGGCAACGGAGAGCGACTGTATTCCGACGTTTCCACCCATATCGGTTATCATCGGTATAAACGCCGCAAGTATGGCTACTGTTGCGATTGTTTCTTCAAATCCGGTAATTACGGCTACCGCTCCCATATTGAGAAAAACGTTTGCCGCCATCCAGGGAAGCCTTCCCTTTACCGCCTTAACTGGGGGCGTAAAAAAAGATTCTTCGGCAGAAACAGCTGAATGAGATGCAATCAGCTGCGCCGATTCTTTAGAGAGCACTCGCATAGCGTCGTCAAAGGTTATCACCCCGGCTACATATCCTTCCCCGTCTATTACGGGAAGCATCATCAACTTGCGGTTCCTTATTATAGCAGCAGCCTGATGAGCGCTGTCTGTCACCGAAACAGTTACCAGTGACTGGTTCATTACATCTTTAACGGGCCTTGTCTTCTCCGTTCTCAAAAGATCTTTTATTGAAATGACTCCGGCGGGCTTGTTCTTACTGTCAAGTACGTAGACATAAGGTGTGCGCTCAATTTCCGGAGGCGCCGAGAGTATACTGTCCAGTGTTTCGCTTACACTGCGGTTTCCTTCAACCGAGACATAGTAAGGCGAAAGAAGGCGGCCTGCACTGTCTTGCGGATAGCTTTTTATGTCCTTAATATGTTCCTGGATCTTTCCGTCCAGATGACCGGTCAGTTCCTTTTCTTGCTCCTCACTTAAAGACTCCAATATGGCTACAATATTATCCGCAGGTATATTGTTTACTATTTTTACTCTTATGGGATACGGAAGTGTCTCAAGAACGCTGACTGCAAAATCTATCGGCATCCGGGAAAGAACCCTTCCACCGCGGTTTTTATCCATCTCCATCAGGCAGCGCCCTGCCTTTTCAGGTTCAGTTCCGCTGAGGACAAAAGCTGTTCTTGAAGGCGATAGCTGACGGCTTAAAACGGCTGCCTGCCTGTATTTGCCTGCTTCAATGTTTTCTGCCATTTGCGATGCGGTTTCCTTAAGTGTCTGGGGGTTTATAATCATTTTTTCTCCTCCCTGGTTTTTTTTAATATATTAGCATATTTTTTATTTTAAAAAAATGAAAAAACCTATTTAAATTTTTTATCGTCACAGGACTTGCATTTAATTTTAAAAACTGATATAACCTGCTTAAAATTCAGTTTTGTGAAAGATTTCACAAACAGTTTAAGGATATTAAAAACAATGGTAAAAACAGGTGAATTAAAGAAAATAGTCTCCAAGTGGAAGGATAAGGAAGGAAACCTTATAATGGTCTTCCATGAAATACAGAACAGGTACGGGTATGTGCCAAGAGATGTTTCCATGAAGCTTTCCGAAATGCTTGATGTTCCCCTTGCCCGTATATATGAAGTACTGACCTTCTACAACTATTTCGACCTGAAACCGCCGGGTAAACATACAATTTCAATATGTATGGGCACAGCATGTTATCTTAAAGGGGCAAACGAATTACTGAAAAAATTCAGAGATCTTCTCAATGTCAGCGAAGGCGAAACTACACAGGACGGACTCTTTAAATTAAATGTTGTGCGGTGCCTGGGATGCTGCGGCCTGGCCCCTGTTGTAACCATAGATGAAGACGTTTACGGAAAAGTCCAAAAAGAGGATATTCCAGATATTCTTGCAAAATATGCCGTAAAGGAAAAAAATGCATAAATCACTGAAAAAAATTGATGAAATACGCCACTGCAGGAAGCAGGACAGTCTTAAGGAAACTATTATTGTAGGAATGAACAGCTGCGGGATTGCCGCAGGCGCGCGTGAAGTCTACAACATACTTGAAGAGGAAATAAAAAAAGGCGGCCTTGATATCGTACTTAAAAAAAGCGGATGCCTCGGAGCCTGCTACGCCGAGCCCCTTGTAGAAGTACTGGCAGAGGGGATGCCCGGTATCGTTTACTGTAATATAGATAAATCAAACGCTTCAAAAATAATATCAAGACATTTCCGGAGCGGTGAAATTCTGCAAAACAATGTCTATTCTTTTTCAGAAGGCCTGTCACCTAAAAAAAACAGAAGGAAATTCATATTCATAAAAGACACTGACTGCAGCAGTTCCGATAAGGAAGATGAGTACACCGAGCTTTTCCTGCAGGAGATAATAAAAACTGAATCCTCAAGCATGGTACATGCCGCAAAAACTGAAGTGATCAGTCTCTACAACAAAGGCATTGCGGTAAAGATCTGGCCTGACAATATTGTTTATGCCGGTATAAAAAAGACAGATATACCCCGGATATTAAAAAAGACAGTTGAAGGAACACAAATTGACAGCCTTATCCATAAGGCAGGCACTGAAAAATACCCCCAGATAGTTATGAGAAACTGCGGCAGGGTTAATCCTGAAGATATAGAAGACTACATAGGAAGAGGCGGCTATACCGCCCTGGAAAAAGTCGCCGGAGGCATGACCGGAGAAGAAATAATAAAAGAACTGAAGGTTTCCGGCATAAGAGGACGGGGAGGCGGGGGTTACCCCACATGGCAAAAATGGCAGTTCGCCCGGGATGCGCAGGGTAAAACTAAATATATAATATGTAATGCCGATGAGGGAGATCCCGGCGCATATATGGATAGAAGTGTTCTAGAAGGAGACCCTCACTCCATACTTGAAGGTATGATTCTTGCCGGAGCTGCAACAGGAGCAACTAAAGGATTTGTCTATATAAGAGCCGAGTACCCCCTGGCCATTAAAAGAGTTTACAGGGCAATTGAGCAAGCCGAAAAATACGGAATTCTCGGAAAAAAAATATTTGGAACACATTTAAACTTTGATGTTGAAGTCAGGCTTGGCGCCGGCGCTTTTGTATGCGGCGAAGAAACTGCTCTTATAGCATCCATTGAGGGGGAGCGCGGCACACCCAGGCCAAGGCCTCCCTACCCTTCCGTAAAGGGGCTGTGGAATAATCCTACTGTTATAAACAATGTTGAAACTCTGGCAAATATTCCGGAAATAATAGCCAGAGGCGGAAAATGGTTCTCTTCATTCGGAACAAAAAATTCAAAAGGCACAAAAGTTTTTGCCCTCACGGGCAAGGTAAGAAATTCCGGTCTGGTTGAAGTCCCAATGGGAATTACTCTCAAGGAGATAGTCTTTAACCTGGGCGGCGGGCTGGGTTCAGGCAAGAAAATAAAAGCAGTTCAGACAGGCGGGCCTTCGGGAGGAGTCATTCCTGTTAAGCATCTTGATACACCCGTTGATTATGATAGTCTCCATAAGCTCGGATCAATAATGGGTTCAGGCGGAATGATTGTAATGGATGAAGATGACTGCATGGTTGATGTCTCCAAGTTTTATCTCAGATTCTGCGTGGATGAATCCTGCGGAAAATGCGTTCCCTGCCGTATAGGAGGATTTCAGCTCCTGGATATACTGAGCCGTATTACCCACGGTAAAGGGAATGATGATGATATAGAAAAAATAAAGAGGATCTCCCATACGCTCATAAAAGCATCGCTCTGCGGGCTGGGGCAGACTGCTCCTAACCCGGTAATCTCCACCCTTAATTATTTCAAGGAAGAATATATTGAGCATATAAACAAAAAGAAGTGCCGGTCCGGCGTATGCCACGAACTTCTCGATTACAGTATTGATCAGAACCCCTGTAGAAAATGTGACCTGTGCGCCCGGACTTGCCCGGTAGGCGCCATATCCGGAAACAGAGACGAGGGGTATAAAATAGACCCTGTTAAATGCATAAAGTGCGGGGAATGTTTTGAAGTATGTAAGTTCGGAGCGGTAATAAAGAAATAGAATGAAAAACAAAAAGATAAAAGCAAAAATAGCCGGAATAGAAGTCAATGTAAAAGAAGGGACCACTATTCTTGAGGCGGCCAAAACTGTGCATATCGGAATACCTACTCTATGCAAGCACGCTGACCTTCCACCCACAGCAGGGTGCGGAATATGCGTTGTTAAAATAAAGGGTTCGCCCAAAATGCTCAGAGCCTGCTGCACTCCGCTGGAAAACGGAATGGATATAATAACCCAGGACCCGGAGTTGGTGGAAGTCAGAAGGACAATTCTGGAACTGATTCTTTCAAATCATCCCAACGACTGTCTTAAATGCGGCAGAAACAACAACTGTGAACTTCAGACTCTTGCAGGAGATTTCGGAATAAGAGAAGATTCTTTTGAAAAACTTCTGAGAAATCTTCCCGAGGATAAATCGACAAAAACAATAGAATTGATCCCCCAGAAATGCATCCTCTGCGGACGCTGCACAAATGTATGCCAGCAAATACAGGATGTATGGGCCCTTTCCTTTCTTGAAAGGGGGTTTTATACCAGAATATCCGCTACCGGCGACATAGAGCTTGCCGAGTCTCCCTGCATAAAGTGCGGCCAGTGCAGTGCCCACTGCCCCACAGGAGCCATATTTGAATATGATGAGACACAGAAGGTCTGGGATGCCCTTATGGATCCCGACAGATTCTGCGTAGTTCAGATTGCTCCCGCTGTGCGTGTCGGCATAGGAGAGGAATTTGGTTATCCGCCGGGAACAAACCTTACTCATAAACTCTATGCTATGCTTAAGAGAATCGGGTTCCGCGGCGTCTTCGATACCAGTTTCGCCGCTGACGTAACCATAATGGAAGAGGCGACAGAATTTAAAAGAAAATTTGAGAAAGACAAAAAAAATCTTCCTCTCATAACATCCTGCTGCCCTGCCTGGGTAGATTTTATGGAAAAATACTACCCTGATATGATAGAACATTTTTCTTCCTGCAAATCTCCCCATCAGATACTGGGAGTGCTCTCAAAAACTTACTATGCAGAGAAGAATGGAATAGACCCCTCTAAAATATTTATGGTCTCTATTATGCCCTGTACTTCAAAAAAGTATGAGATAACACGAAGCAGTGAGATGTCATCATCGGGATATCCGGATATTGATGTTGTACTTACCACACGGGAACTTGGGAGAATGATAAAACAGGCGGATATAAGGTTTAAGCATCTTCCCGGAGAAGATCCCGACAACATCCTTGGAGAGTATACGGGAGCAGGGGTAATTTTCGGCACTACCGGCGGCGTTATGGAAGCGGCGCTGCGTACTGCTTATAAAATGATAACAGGGGAAAAACTGAAAGACCTTGAAATTAAAAAAGTCAGGGGACTGAAGGGAATAAAAGAAGCGACACTGGATATTAAAGGGACAAAAGTTAAGGCTGCCATTGCCCACGGTATGGGAAACGTAGGTACAGTACTGGAAAAAATACGAGAAGCCAAAAAAGCAAAAAAAGAAACCCCCTACCACTTCATTGAAGTAATGGCCTGCCCGGGAGGATGCGTGGGAGGAGGAGGCCAGCCCTACGGAGTCAACAATGAACTTCGCCAGAAAAGAGCAGCGGGACTCTACTCTGATGACCGCGGCCATAAAGTCAGGTGCTCCCACGATAATCCGTACGTCAAAGAGCTTTATAAAAAGTTCCTGGGAAAACCTCTAAGCGAAAAAGCTGAAAAGCTTCTTCATAATAAATACAAAAAACGCCCTGTATACAAAAGATAACCACCTGTTTTACCGGAAGTCAACCGGGCACCTAAAATAACGCTGCCAGTTTTTTTATCCTGTACGGTGCTTGTTCCCCCTAAACTTATCATCTATAAGAGACACCGGGTCGCGGAAACAGCACATAAGTATCATTGCCGCTATTATGAATGGTTTATGGCGCGCCTGGCGGTAAGTCTGTATACGGTATTTTTCAAAGACACCTTCCGTCACTTCCCCGTGTTCACAGCTGACCCCCTGCACGTCTGCCGGAAGGCAGTGCAGATAAATCGCTGATTTATCCTTAGTAAGCGACAGCATATCTTCATCACACACCCAGTCCTTGTGCTCTGCATTACGGGCAAGACACTCCTTTTCAAGTTCGTCAAGTCCCTTTTCATCCTCTTTATTAACCAGCCGGGTACGCTGCTCCATAACTTCAAAGGGGGCCCAGCTCTTGGGATATATTACGTCAGCATCTTTAAAGGCTTCTTTCATATCATCTGTAACGGTAAAACTGCCTCCGGAACCTTTTGCAAATTCCCCGGTTTTATCGATAATATCCGGCATAAGTCCGTATCCCTCCGGGTGCGCCAGGCAGACTTCGGCTCCGAACCTGCTCATAAGAGCTATCACACCCTGGGGCACGGAAAGCGGTTTGCCGTAACTGGGTGAGTATGCCCAGCTCATTGCTATTTTTTTCCCTCTCAGGTTTTCTAGCGAACCGAAATAATGGTTGAGGTGCTGCAGGTCGGTAAGAGTCTGCGTGGGATGGTCAAAGTCGCACTGAAGGTTAATTACTGCCGGACGGTGGCCCAGAACACCCTTTTCGAAACCTTCGTCAAGAGACTCTGCCACTTCTTTCATAAAATTATGACCCCTTCCAACAAACATATCGTCCCTGATTCCGATAACTTCACTCAAAAAAGATATCATATTGGATGTTTCCCTTACGGTTTCTCCGTGGGTAATCTGGGTCTTGGACTCGTCCATGTCAAATGTCCCCAGCCCCAGAAGATTACAGGCCGAAGCATAAGCCATTCTTGTCCTTGTAGACATATCCCTAAATAGAGAAATACCCAACCCTGTCTGAAAAACTCTCAGGTTGACATTATCACGGTAAAGCCCCCTCAAAATTTCCGAAAGTGTAAGAATGGCTTTTATATCTTCTGTACTCTTATTCCAGGTCAGCAGAAAATCTTTCCTATACATATTAAAGTTCATCTTTTTAAGCGACACCAGCATGTTCTTTGTTTTTAAAATAGGTTCTCTCATTTTTTACCTCTTCCTTTTACGCTCCATCCACTACCCTCAAGTAATGCCCTGGAAAAGCTGCATAAAAAGCAGCTGCTTTTACCAGGTGGCCTGCAGGAACCTGGTCATCAACCGTATGCGCATATTTTTCTTCTCCGGGTCCGAATCCCACTGTGGGTATACCAAGCATCCCCATAGTAGCAACACCGTTTGTTGAAAAAGTCCATTTTCCAATTTCTCCGCCGCTTCCCATTATATCGCTGCGGGCCGCAGAGGCTGCAGCCAGAAGCGGATGGTTTTCATCAAGTATCCAGGTAGGGAAATAGGCCTTTGCCGGGTATACCTTTCCTTTATATGAAGGCTTGGAGTATTCCGGTATCTTAATATCAGCTTCCACCCCTGCCCGGACGGCAGCATCTTCAATCTCCGCAAGAGCGCTCTCCATATCCTCCCCGGCGGTAAGGCTGCGGTCAATGTGGATGCTGCTTGAGGACGGAACAGCGCAGAGCGAAGGTGATTTCGAAATTATTTGGCTGACTGTTATCGAGCCTTTACCCAAAAATGCATCTTCCTTAAGGCGCAGGTTAAGCTTTTCTATTTCAAGAACCATACGGCTCATAAGATAAACTGCGTTTATTCCCCTTTCCGGTGCCGAGCCGTGGGCGGACCGGCCCGCTACCGATGCAGTTATTTCCATCCTGCCGCGCTGCCCCCTGTATACATTCAGTCCGGTCGGTTCGGTTATAACCACGCAGTCCGGGCGGAGTTTCTCTTCATTTACTATATATTGCCAGCATAGTCCGTCGCAGTCTTCTTCCTGGACGCTTCCAACTACATAAAGGGTATAATCACTTTCAAGCTTAAGGTCTTTTATAAGTTTTCCCCCGTATACCATTGAGGCCATCCCGCCCTCCTGGTCGCTTGCGCCGAGCCCGTAGACAGTACCGTTTTCAAATTTTCCATCATAGGGGTCGTGGTTCCACTGTTCTATATTCCCCACGCCTACAGTATCGATATGGGCATCCATAGCTATTATTTTTTTACCCGAGCCTATCCTGCCCAGAATATTTCCCATACCATCTATTACTATCTCGTCAAAACCAGTTTTTTCCATCTCTTCCTTTATCCGAAGAACTACTTTTTCTTCGTTACAGCTTTCAGATGGAATACTTATCATATCGCGCAGAAACTTCACCATATCTCTTTCATAATTCTGCGCTGCATTCAGAATACTCTTATTCATTTAGCTCTCATCCCCTTTAAGGTTAGCTGATATCCTGTTTTTACCTGACTTTTTGGCATCAAGAAGATTTTTATCGGCTATCCTGAAAAGATTCATATAGTTTTTTGAATCTTCAGGGAAAGAAGCGATGCCGCCGGAAACTGTTATCTTTAATTCCTTCCCTTCCCAGAAGACAAGGTTCTCTTCAACCTTCATTCTTAACCTGTCGGCCGTTTTGATTGCTTCTTCTCGGTCAACCCCGGGAAGTATTACAACAAACTCCTCACCCCCATAGCGCACCAAAGCATCTTCCTTGCGCAGATTTTCAGAGAAAACCCGGGACAGAGAGGAAAGAACCCGGTCTCCCGCAGGGTGGCCGTAACTGTCATTTATATTTTTAAAATCATCTATATCAAAAACTACAACCGAGACAGACTCGCTGCTGCGCCTTGCTATCCCCACTTCCACTTTAAGACGGGGTTCAAAGTAGCTGCGGTTAAACGCCTGGGTAAGTTCATCCGTAATAGCCCTTTTTTCAAGCTCTACAATCTCACCTTTTATTCTTTCGGCCTCTTTATTAACCTGTTTTTTAGCGACAGTTACCAGATCTTTCTTGGCCTGTTTTTTGAGATTCTTTATCTTTTCAGAAGCTTTCTTTTTAACTTCTCCTGTAGCCTTTTGCTTTTCTATACGTAATTTTTGTATCTGCCCGTGCGTCTCTTCGGATATTTCCCTGAGAGATTCATTGACAAATCCGGATATTTTACTTATCTCCTCTGAAAAAAAATGGCTTACCCTTTCCTTTTCCGCTTTTAAAAGATGATGCCTTTCACGCCTTACATTATTGATATCCCTTTTCAGAAAATCCAGCTGTTTGTTGATCTCTTTTATTTGATCAGAAATAACTTTAAGTTGTTTTCTTAGTTTCTCGGGCATTAGATTAATCCAGGTACCCTATATCCTTCTCTCCCCTTGCCATCATAACAAAAACCTGCGTCTGTCCGGGCAGGTCCGCCCGGCAGCCTTCCCACTCTTTAAGTCTTCTTACCTCCGGAAAAAGCCTGGTGAATTCTGTCTCTGTCTCTATATCCAGCTTGCAGGAAGGCGTAGAATAATGCATAGGAATAGCTATGGAAGGATTAAGCTGACTTACTATTTCAGCGGCGCCGGAACTATCTATGGTAAATATCCCTCCTACCG
>PWOI01000037.1 GCA_003557485.1 Elusimicrobiota bacterium
CATAACTGCCCAGGAGGAAAATCCGCCTGCGAAACTCAGATAAAAAGCAGGCGACAAAAAAGTTCCGAGAATAAAAGACCCGAGCAGGACTTTTCCAAGAAAAACCTTAAAGGCAAAACGGCTGCCCATCGTTATCAGGGCCACAAGAACAGCCATATTTCCCAAACCCAACCTCAGCCAGGGCAAAGGGCGCGGAAAAAATCCCTCAACAGCTTGAAAAGCAGCTGCCAGGGCTATAAAGATACCGGTAACGGCCGGACTATCTCCTGCATATTTTGTATTTTCCCTATTATCAGTCATTCTGAATTATCCGTGCTCCTGACGAACAGGCTGTGACACAATTTCCGCACAGCACACATTTTGATATATCCGTATGAGGAATATCTTCATTATCAGTATAGACAGCCCCGCTTCGGCACACGGCAATGCAGACATAGCATTTGCGACAGTATAAGGGATATGTTTCTGCGCCTTTTTCCCTGCTGTCAACTATTTTATCCTTTTTGCCCGGTGAATTTTCCGGCATCCTTATGAGAAGTATAGCTGCAAGAGTTATAAAAAAAAGATACCACATTCTACTTTAAAAACAACTCCGCTATCATAGAAATTACCGATGCGATTATCAAAACTGCCGGTAAGGAACCATATTTGCTTTCCTTTGTTCCCCTGGAAATCCTGTAGATCACAATACACGAAATAATAAAACCGGCGCATCCTGCAAGCAGGCCGGCAAAAAATCCGCCTGCAGATTCGGGAAGAATAAATATCATTACAGCAGCAAAAGAACTGAACATTATTTTAGCCGGTCTTAAGCTAAACAAACGGGACACTGCCCATCCTAAAACAATAAAAGTAAGAGGAAGAGCCATAAATTGCAGTACTTGAGAAATGTTTTTTATTAAAAGAAAATAGATTAGTCCGGTGAAAGCTCCCGACACTGAAACAGCAGAAGCCGATCTGAAAACTTTCTTCATAGATGGATATAAAAGAAATTCTCCCGCAGTTTCTATCCCTCCATAGTATATAAAAAGTATCAGGAATAGATATTCTGAGCTCATTCTGCCATCTCCCCCAAAAATACTTCTCTAACCGAAACACTTGCAGCAAATATTATAATCCCTGCTACAAAAAGACTCTGTCCCGAGGTGAGAAAAATAAATTGCCTTACAAGGCCAAGAAGAAAACAGATTATAAAAAAACCTGATGCAGCGCTGACTGTGTCCGAAAACCCGGCATTTCTGCTTCCGGGAAAATCTACTGTATATATAGCCCCGCCTACACATAGTGCAAACGCCGCAAGATAAGCGGCAACGTATGGTTCTTCAGCACCTGAAAATCTGCTTATCCATAGAAGCCCCGCAATAAAACCCGGAACAACAACTGCTATGGCAGGACTGGCACCGGAACTATTTTCAGACGGAGTAAACCGCATTACAGCCATACTGGTAATGATTGCCGCCGCGCCGGAGAACCCGGTTATCAGTCCATCTGTAATTCCGGCGGCAAGACCCAGAGCCGGAACAAGGGCTCCGGCCATTCCGTACTTAACCGCTTTTGTGAGCTTTATTGAGCGCATCTTTAATTGCCTCCAGCAATCCGTCCCTTGAACGGGTAGCTTCTGTAATCACATCAACTTCAACTGTCTGTTTATTGATAACCGCATCAACAACTTTTGTTTTTGCAGGTTTAAAATATCTTTCCAGTTCTTCTGCCTCCAGAACTTCAATTCTATTTATAGAAAAATAAGGTTCATCAACATTACTTATTATTTCAACTTCAACAACAATATCCGAAACAAATCCCCTTCCCCGGCCTATATAGATACCCGGCCGGTACATGGCAACTTCTTCTTCCACGTTAACAGTCATCAATTCAGGTTCCTGTTTTTCCGGGCTGAAAAAGAGCAGTATCCACCCAAGAGCAATCGCGAATATTAAAAAAATTAAATTTTTAATCATTTTATATTACCGTATTAAGCAATAAAGAGACCAGAAATCCCGGAACGCCGAAAAATATAACCATAAAACCTGAAGCGAGTCCGAATAAGAACCTGGGGTAGATTCTCTCGGGCACAAGCCCCGGATAAGACAGAACAACAGCAAGAAGGGCCGGTGCCGAAATCCTGGAATAGGCTGTAATAATATAAGCCAATACCGCCGCACAGGCAATACCTGCAAAAACCTGAATCGGAAGTTTCCTCTTTATAATAAGCCAGATAACTCCCGCAGAAATGGCGAATAAAACCGCTGTTCTTCCCTCAGGCATAGCCGGAACAACCCCGACAAAAGAATAGACCAGTATAAGAGCGATTACAAAAGGAGGAAGAACACTTCGCTTGAAAAAAGCAACATTCTCTGCAGCGACAGAAGCGAAAAAAGAGGCAAAAAAAACAGCCATCAAAGAAACGGTAAAGTTACACGTAAATACAGTAAAAAAAAGGCCCCATAATATGTATCTGAATAAAGATACTTTGAAGGCCTCCCTATCACCAAATATAAAATGCGGAAGCTTTTCACCGGCCAGGAAACCTGCCGTAGAAATTAAAGCTACCGGAACTGCACGGAAATTATAAATGCTGATTAGCGAAAATAGCGGGAAAACACCAAGTATTACCTGCATGTACCAGTAATTTAAACTTTTACCGCTGTGTAGAAAAGGAGGACAGCTATCCGGTTTTTTTTTAATATTCATTTATCTGTCCGGGCCGGGCAAAAATACCCGCAAAGCCCGCAGTTAACGCACCCGGAATACTGCTCCGGAGGCACCATCCCGCCGCCAAAATTTAATATTTTTTTACTTCGAGGAACTCTTCGCTGAACAGGACAGACTTCAACACAAATTCCGCACCCGCAGCATTGTAAAAGGGAAACAGAATTCAGTGGCAGGACGCTTATCACGTTTTTATCCGATATTTTTTTCCCTGGATTTACCGTACGGCCATTCAAAGGGTCCCCCTCTATGATTAGCCCGGTACTGCTAATTTCCAGTCTTTCCAGAAGGGTTTTTACAGTCATGTTACTTTCTGCCCTTACATAACAAACATTATCCCCGTTAAGCACGCATATTGTACTTGCTAAGGGCGCCTCATCGAGTGCCATAGTATAATTATAAAGATTCAGGCATTTTTCAGGAGTGACAATCAGCGTACCGTCTTTTCCCGGAAAATAATCTTTCTTCTGGCGAAGATACCAGCGGGCAAAAACTTCTTCTATTCCAAGCGGATAGCGGTCCTGAATAAGTCTTTCATAAACATTAGGTGTTTTTTGAACCAGGGGCAGCATAGAGTTAAGAATCTTTCTATTTTTTTTGGGAAGACATACAACCCCCACTTCGCTTCCGAAGGCAACCATAAATAACTCAAGGCCCATTATTATTTTATCGGATTCCTTTTCAGACAGAATAGATCGTAAGCCCGAACAAGGAGAAATTTCACACTGGTTTAATATAATTCTCCCGCAACCGGTTTTTTCTATTCTGCCGGTTTCGCAAGCGTCGTATATATCTCTATTTATTATTATTTCCCTGATTTCTTTTCTGTCTATATATCCGGGAAGTTTTTTAATTTTTCTTTCACCGGAGGGAAGCAGTCGGATATCTGTAATTTTCTTTGGAGTCTGCCATATTTTTAATTTTGCTCTGAAAGTTTTCAACTGCAGCTGAAAACCTTTACCGTATTAAAATGAATTTCAGCAGTTTCATCCAAACGAAGGGCATAGCCCCCGGCAAAGACTACAGAAACAGGTACTTTACGTCTTCCGGCAAAATCTTTTACAATGCGGTCTCTTTCTTTAAGGTCTTCAATAGAAAGATTAAACCCGCCAAGCTGGTCTTTTTCATAAGGATCGGCGCCTGCTATGTATACAATAAAATCAGGACTGAACCTTTTTTCAATTTCACGGATAGATCTTTCCAGAGAAAGATTATACTCAGATCCGGACGTGCCGTCCGGAAGGCCTATATCCATATCGGATTTTTCCTTATAGAGAGGATAATTGTTTTCCTGGTGTATTGAAAAGGTGAAAACATCACTGTTATCTTTGAAAACAACTGCCGTGCCGTTGCCCTGGTGAAGGTCACAGTCAACAATAAGTACTTTCATTCCTTTTTCGTTCATTGCGGCGGCTCCTAGAGCAGCATCATTAAAGACGCAGAATCCCTCTCCGTGATCCGGATATGCGTGATGAAAGCCCCCGCCCAGGTGTGCGCAGAAATCCTGCTCAAGGGCCAGGGTGCAGGCCTTGAGGGTTCCCCCTGCGCATAGAAGGGATGCCCGGGCAAGTTCTTCTGAATAAGGAAGTTCCAGCCTGATTTCATCCGTATGGGATAGAGTCCCGTCTTTTATTTTGCCTATATATTCCCGGGTATGTACTTTAAGAAGGTCTTCAAGGGAAGCGGGCTGTGGATCTACAAAGTCCTTTTCTCCGTATAATCCGGAATTGACTAGTTTTTCTTTCACAAGCCTGTACTTGGCAGTAGGAAAGACGTGCGGTCCTATGTCAACTTCGTAAAGAGGAGAATATACTGCTTTTCTTGATGGGTTCAAAAACTTAAACCTACCAGGTATACCTTACTTTTCCGCCTATGGTTACTCCAAGAATTCTGCCGGCGGCGGAGCCCGATGTTAAAAAACTCCTAGCCCCTACAAACCACTTCCAATTTTCACTTACAGGGAATATTTCCATTCCCACTATCTGCTGGAACCCGAAATTAGTGGTAGGAGGATGCGAGTACCAGTCGCCCGGTTCTCCGTCCGGGTTTACCCTTAATTTTATATATACCGTTTACGATAATTTTTACATAGGGGGAGGCATAGGGCTTTATAATGTGTGGTACAGGATTGAACCTACGGGCGACCATAGGGTAAACCCGGACGGAGA
>PWOI01000192.1 GCA_003557485.1 Elusimicrobiota bacterium
CGCAACACCTTAGCTGACGAGTCAGGCGATAGGGAATTGCGATTGCGGAGGGGGCTGGTGGATTGAAGGCGCCGGGCAAGGGTTTCTGATGGACCCTTGCAGCAAGGTTCAAGCCCTGATCCAAGAGAATCCAGCGAAGCTGGTGCCCGGTTGTTTCAGGGACGGTGCCCACTTGCAGTACTTGATTTTTGGCCCTCGCGCGGCGATCCGAACACTGGTGTTAAATCGCGAGGGCGAAGCCTGGTGCAGAGTCTTCGCCTGAAGCTCAAAGCATTGATGCGACAGGGACGAGGGCGTCGTCTTGACCATGTCTGTGGCGCGCTTCGTGCAATCCTGGCCGGCTGGCTGAACTATTGGTCTGGCCGACGTAATTGCTGACCCATCAAATCCCTTGCTCGTTGAATTCGATTCAATCCAGCAATTCTAATGCACGTTCAAGTAGCTCGTCCCTTCCGGCACGCAAACCCTCAATCGTTGGGTAGACCCTTATATCGGGTTCAATGCCACGGCCCTGATATGGTTCGCCGTCTGGACCGATGACACGCATACCGGTATAGTTCACACGAAACTCGCCAGGCAAGGCCAGCGGTACGATATTGCCATTCGATCCGGCCGTGTTCGAGCCGACAATCGTGGCCATGCCATGGTACTTGACCAACCCCAGGATGGACTCCATATAACTGATCGCATTCTCATCGGCGAGGAATACTACGGGTGCACTAATTCGCGGGGTTGCCGCCTCCATTTCCCATTCGGAGCGTTTTGCCACGACCAGGTCGCCATCCGGTCCGCGCGCAAGCAACACCTGCGTCCAGCCCATCCAGTCGTCTGGTCCGTCCATCAAATGCCGGACCAGCTCATGAACAGGGGCCTTTGGACTACCCCGCATATCGAATACCGCCCCTCGAGCTTCGTCCAAGCGAGGTATGATCCGATCAATCTCGGAGGATTCGATAGTGGTCAAATCGACATAAATAATCCCGTCAGTGACCTCTTCCAATGAAGCGTGTGAACGAGATTTAAGCAAGTCATCGGCTTCATGACGCAGGTTGACCCCAACGGCTTCGCCCCCGCGATTTAACACCAGTGTTCGGGTCGCCGCGCGAGGGCCAACAAGCAGTTCGATGCCGGCCCATCTGGTGCGCCACTGTGGAGAGCCGCTGTAGTAGCCACGTTTGCGATCGATCCACTCGTCAGCCGGCTCTCCGTCGATACTTAAAACCAGATCACCCGGCTTTGCTTTAAGGTCATCTCGAACATTAGCAACAACGAGTTCTTCAGCGACCGGCTGCAGTGCGACCGGGAGCGAGCCGCGCTCATCTGCATTGAGGTCTATCACATTCACATGGCCATCTTCCAGTGGTACAAGCATAGTTTGAAATAAGCGCCGATGGTCTTGGCGATCAGAAACTGAACGTGAGCCATCCAATGCATGATGCAGTATGCCGGTCCAGTCTTCGACTAATTCTTGGTAAGGATAGAAATTCCGCACCACCGGCCACAGCACCGCCACGTCGAGCCGCGCCAAGCTGGGGGGCGACATCGTATCTATCGGGTCAGGAGTGGACCTTGACTCCAACTCCTCCCGGCGGGCGTCAGTGAGCTCTGTCTGTGTCTGACAAAGGACCATGGGAATCTGCAGGGTGGAACCATCGACCAATTCAATCTCAGCATAATCAGGCGCATCCTCCGATGCGGCATCCTCGTCTACGATTCCAGAGACGCTGCGTCGGCTGGTAAAAACGTCAAACGCAACTCGGGACTGATCGACTGGGGAGGCGTCAAACCCCAGGTGAACCCAGCGCACTTCCGGATCATCCGAACCACATTTCACCACCCCCGGATGACCCGCTTCCGTGTCTGATTCAATGCGCTCAATACCGTTGCCGAACCCTTTCAACAGGTTGGCTAGGCCGATGGAAAACTCGGCATCTGAGGTGTCGGCATCGGCTAGATCGAAACCTTTCATGATTACATCATTCCAGTCGACCACCTCAGTCGTTTCGTGCGGATGGAAGTAGCGTACGAGACCGATGGCCTGGACAACATTAGCCTCACGATGTGTCGGTGACGTTTCTACCGCCTGGCCGGCATCCGCCAGTAAAGGCAAGATCAATAGGGAAGTGGCTATTAGTCGCATGCCAATCATTTGAATCATTGAGAATGTCCTTCACCTCGCCCGGCCTATTGGCCGGAAAGTCATTAAGCCCTTACAAGGTTCACGAGGTGCTGATGATGAAGGAAAAGAAAGATCAACGTCAAGTCGGGTCCGGAGTTTAATCCTGATGGGCAATCGGTGTGTTAGTGAGTAAGCTAAGATCGTACCTAAGGGATGCAAAAAATGTATTGAGCCGAGAAGTTGTAAGTGTGTTGGGTTGAAAAGATGAGGATAGGTGTATGAAGTTCGAAAGTTTCTCACGAAAGGTGTCGGCTGTCATATTCGCCTGCAGTGTTTTTTCATGTTCAGCGTTTGGCCAGCCTACCCTGGCCGAACGTGCGGAGCGCGGTGAGTTCGAGGCGCTGCTTGAACAAGCAGCCAACAACCAGGTCGTGGCAACGCTGAATGTGTTTTTCGGGCGGTCGGATCTCAACGCCGAACTGACCCCGCTTGCACGGGCATCACGCGCTTGCTCTACAGATGGAGCGCGGGTGGCATCAGGGCGGGAATGGGTGCTTGCCAATGCGCGGGACACGAAGGTGTTAATGTTCAATGAAAACCACTACGGGCTGGCGGAGCGCGTTTTCGTGCGTACCTTGTTGGCCGAGTTGCTTGCAGCGGGTTTTTCGCATATCGGCCTTGAAGCAATGGACCATGATGTTGTCAAAATGGGCGGTCGCTACAGGCCGGCAGCGGATTTCTACACGCGGGAGCCGACATTTGCCGCATTGATCCGTGAAGTGGAATCAACAGGTTTCGAAATTTTCGGCTATGAGCCGTCGATTAAACAATCCGATGACCTGGATGCCGCAGAGCGCTTTGCACTGCGCGAGTCGGGGCAGGCAAATAATATACAGGCCCGGATCGAAGCCGCCCCGGATGATGCGCGATTCATTATCTTTGCCGGCTGGTCGCATATCGCCAAGCAGCCGGTGTCCGCACCGGGCGGTCCGGGCAAGTGGATGGCGGCGAGGTTCATGGAAAACACCGGCATCGACCCGTTGGCCATCGATCTGACTGCCTGCGCCTACGAGGCTGAGCATCCGGAAAACTGGCAGGGTCGAATTCTGCTTGGTGAGGATGGCACGCCGCTGGTGTTCGGGCGCGACGCCCATGCCTTCGATGCCCAGATTCGCCTGCCCGTTCCGCCGCGCGATCATCCAGTCGCTACCGGTTTTTACCGCCAGACACTGGGTCAGGCGGTGGGCGTGCCTGAAGCGCTTCGGCCGGATGACAAGCCGGCGCTGGTTCAGGCCAGAAAAATCCACGGCCCCGATAACGAGGTGGCTCATGACCGGGTGCTGCTCTATCCAGGAGAAGATCCCTCACTGTACCTGGTCCCCGGGCAATACGAGCTACAATCCCATCGTGGAGATGGAGAGATCGTGGGCCGTAAGCGGATGCTGGTGGAGTAGAGCTGCGTGACGGGTTACCGGATGCAAGTACAATAAACGCATCGCAAGGGTTTGGGGTGCACCCTTGCACGGCTTTAAACCCAGGCGCCACCGGCGATCCGGCGAAGCCGGTGCCCGGTTGTTTTTTACTGTGTGCCGGGTTGGAGGGCCTTCATTCGGATCCGGGTTTTTCGATCAATATCTTCAGCTCCTCACCGTGCTCGGCCCATAACTCGTTGGAAAGCTCCTCCGCGAGCTGGTTGTCCATCACATCGATCCCGAACCGGCGGTCAATCATCGCTGGATAGATGAGTCGGCTGGGGGCAGCCTTGTAAAATTCCTTTCCCGCTGCTGAAGCACGCACGACGACCTCGTTCGTCTCCGGCAAGCCATACACTGCCCACTGGATCCTGGGGTGCTCCCGGTCGTCGGTGTCGAAAAATTTCATGGCACTATCTGCCTCGACCAGCCGGGCAAGACGTTCATTTTCCTTGGTCATTGAGTGGTGGTTTCATTCTGAGCCTAGCGTCAATCTATCGGCTCTTATTCTCAAAACCTGAGAAGCAAGACGCGTTGGGTGGGGGGAAGGTGAATCAACTCGGATTTGGCCGTCAAAAACAGGGCGCGACTGACTGTAAAGTTCGGTCCTCCAGCACCATATTAAAGTCGCATATTAATAGTAAAGTGCAACATTGATATTAAAGTCGCATGTAAATATGTGCTAGAATTCCTGAGTCCTCCTGCTGGAATCTTCTGGACCGACGTGGTGGTCACGAGTAAAGCTTCTATTTCAAGATGGCGCAATTGCGGGGTTTTGATCCTGCGTGGTGCTCATGCGATCCGCGACCTGCGCTCAGGGCTCCTTGACCTGATCTACTGGCTCGATGCACATCCGGATCATCAGGGATTGCTGGTTTTGGCTGACGCACGTTTGGCGGAGGACAGTCTTGAGAAAGAGTTCGAACGCTCAAGATGCGTCATCCGAAGCGACCTGATCGACAGAGTCGAGGTCGTGATCCTGAACGATCCAGATGGACTGGCGCCGCTAGTTGAGCGGTTGAATCTGCCAGCCGGCGCTCGCCACGGACTTCGCGACCATATCCGGAAGCAGTTAGAAAAGACGCGGCGACGCCGAATCCCCCAGAGCGCCCACGACCTGGTCTTCGAGACCCTGGTCAACCGGTGGCTGTTGGGGCACGGACCCATGACGACCGAGTCACTGATTGAAGCCACCGGGTTCAG
>PWOI01000024.1 GCA_003557485.1 Elusimicrobiota bacterium
ATAAAAGTAACATCTCCTTTAATATTGGCCCCGGCCCAGCTTCCCAATATCCCGAGAGCATCGGCATATAAAACCAGAATGGGTATCATGAGCGTGGCCGCCAGAACCCTTGGAACCACTAAAAAACGAATGGGATTTATGGATGATACTTCCATGGCATCAATTTGTTCCGATACTCTCATGGATCCCAATTCAGCTCCCATTCCCGAACCGATTTTCCCGGCACATATCAATGCTGTCACAACCGGTCCCATTTCCCTCACAATCGATAAAGCTATCATTCCCGGCAGCAAGGAGGTGGCTCCGAAATCTGCAAGTATCGGACGGGATTGAATTGTAAGCACCAACCCGATTACAATTCCGGTTATTGTTATAAGCGGCAGCGTTTTATTACCCACCAGGAAACACTGCCGAAGGAATTCTTTAAATTCAAAGTGACGAGAAAAAGCTGCTTTTGTAGTAAGCCAGAAAAACAAGTTAAATTCACCAACGGCCAAAAAAAATCGATTTGCCTTTTGAGTTTTTTTTATGACATTTTCACTCAGCTTTATAGCTTGCTTCTTAACTCTGGGCAGTCTTTGTTTTCTTACGATAACAGGGTTGATGGCTTTCATCTGTTTATTTTTTCCGAACGCTAAATTATTTTTGCAGACCTGCGGAAGATTAGCCGTGTATTACAGTCACATTGGTTTTGACGGTACCTTCTCATACTTGCTTATTAAGGTACGGATATAAATCGCTGTCCCTGTTATAGGTTTCCTGATCTGTGTTACATAAATCAATGATTTATCAATAATTTATCGGATGAATTGCTCATGTTGGCCGGATGTGATAATCACTGCAGCGGGTGCTCCGTATTTTGAAGACACCTGGATTTGATGGTGATGGACGGACGACTGGTGTATCTGACCTTCATGAGAGGGGGGCAAAGGCCTTCAAGGGAGGAGGACAAGAGCCTTCAAATGACGGGTAAAACCGGGATCAGCCAACCCGCAGCAACGCCTCTGCTGTGGTTACCGGTCAGAAAAGCAAAGGATAGTCAGGAGAATTCAGAATTGCAGATCATGATGGGATCAGACCGGCTTGTCCCTGGAGGGTTCGGAAGATTTTGCAGGAGATTTCCCGGCCTTGGTGGACGAACCGGCCCCGGTTTTTTTATCTGGACCTGAAGTGGACTTCGCACCTGATTTGGCAGAAGATTTTGTTTGTCCCTTTGTTTTTTGAGGAGTGGCTTTGGCTTTGGTGCTGGTTTTTCCTTTTTGTGCGGTTTGCTGTTGTGATGTACGGTCAGAATCTTCTTTTTCAGATGAAGAGGCACTCCGGATGTTCTTTAATTGCCCGGTATACTTATTCAATTGCTTTAGCAAATTCCGGGCTTCATCATTTATGTTGTCTATCGTCTTTTTACCTTTCCCGAGCAACTCTTTTCTGGTATTGGTTCCTTTATCCGGAGCAAAAAGAACTCCGATGATTGTACCGACCATGGTTCCAAGTATCAGGCTGATAAGGGATTTGATATCGTTCATAATTACATATGTTAGGTGGGAAAAAACGCGGGACTGAAAACATGGCATGGATTTACCCACTACCTCACTACGTCATTCCAATGTTTACGGGCAATTTTTGCAAGTCTTTTTCTGACTTTATATCCTTTCTGGCGAGCGTTTAGTATTCCCCAGCTACCTCCGATTACAAAACCAATGCCAAGACCCGAAATGAATGTTACCAGGCTCATAGTCTAACCTCCTTTTAATTACGTTTGTTGTTAATATCATTAGCATTGCCAACCTGCAATGAGAATCTGAAGCAAACGGAGCTCTGCTTGGTTATTATGATTCAAAGAAGCCCTTTTTTTTCTTGAAAAACGTGTTTTTTCTTCTCCTTCTCTGCAAGGGGGATAGAATTAAACCCATCAGAACTCCGGATGTAGTTCCCAACAGTATGGCAAATATAAGTTTAGCGGTATTCATAATATCCTGAATTATTTTCGGTTTTCTTTTGATGTATATTTTTAGTTTTCCACAATCACTACCGGGAACCAGGTATCCAGGTTATTAAATCTAAAAAACGCCTTCTATTTAACAGAAATCAGTTTCCACATATGGTTACACTTGCTTTTGTTGATCGATGGTTACCTGGATTATTACATATGCGTATATGAATTTTTACAAAATTACAAATTTGTGTTGATTAATTACAATAACATAGAAAACGCATATTTCATTCATAACCAAAGGATTGCTAAACATCTCAAACAATGAGCAAAAGTGCGACCGCAATCAACGCAGCTCCCACCGTTTTGCTGAACACCGCTTCGTCAATCCTGAAAAACACTCTGGTTCCAAGATAAAGGCCAATTAAAAGTCCGGGAATGCTTGCCGCGGCGTACATCATGGTTTCGTAGTTGACCAGTCCGGCAACCTAAAATGAGACGATCCGTGCTATGGCCGCGAAGACAAAGAAAACGATAAGCAGATCCCTGAAAGTACTCATCTGAAACTGTCTGCCCAGGTGCCAGATGATGGGAGGGCCGCTTATCCCGAATAGTCCACCCAAGACACCGGATGCGCCGGCAAAGCCCAAGTCCTTACGGCTGCACTTTTCAGGCAGTTGTTCCTGTAACCGGTCAAATGATGCTTTTGTACGTAATACGGCAAACCACAGCCCCAGGATGAACACCGCCACGCCCAGAAGGACCCGGAAGGTTTCCGTTGGAACGTGCGAGAGCAGGAAGACACCGGCGACGGTCCCCACCACCATGGCCGTAACAATGCCTAGCATGAACGGGATGCTTTGCACACTTCTTATCGCACGCCACATAATAAGCCCCGCTAGGAGGTCCAAAAAGGAACTAGCAACAATGATGGATTGAGGAGCAAAAAAAAGGGCCCCGACAGGGATGAAAATGAGTGCCGGGCCGAAGCCGGTCAGTCCCTTGAGGAAAAATGCAGCGGCTGCAATAGCGGGCAAGATCAAAAAAAAGTAACTATCCAATGGAAATCTGAGTTACGGCGTGTGCTGTGTGGGTGATGTCTTGCTGTGTGAGTGATGTCTGCTGTCTGCTGGTTTGCTGCCGGCAGCGACAACGTGATCACGGAAAAATAATGGCTTATCAATCAGTAAAAAATGTTATTAAGAAATATGCCCTGGAAATCTCTTATACGGAAAAAAAATCAACCAAGAGTGAGTTTGCCCTCGTAAACGGTAATTCTTTATTGGCTGTTATCTAAAAAAATAACTTTGAGTCGCATATGCCATTACTGGGCCAACTTATAAAACGGGCTATTACACTTAAATACCGATTGCCTCAATCACGGCTGGGCTCCATGGATTATCAACGGATTGAGCTGCGGTATCTGCTGAAAAGAGCCCAATACACCGAATTCGGCAAACATTACGGCTTTTCATCCATACTGGACTCCCCGGATCCCGTAAAATCATTCCGGGAACGGGTACCGGCATTTGATTACGACAGCCTGTACGAGGGCTGGTGGCACCGCCTGAAGACGGACAAAGACGTGTGCTGGCCGGGATTGATTCCCTATTTCGCCATGAGTTCCGGCACATCAGGCACCCCAAGCAAATACATCCCGGTCTCCCATGAAATGGTGAGAGCCATTCGCAAAGCCGGAATCAAGCAGATCTATGCACTTGCCGCCTACAACCTTCCGCCGGCCATGTTCCGGAAAGGCATCCTGATTCTCGGAGGCAGCACCCACCTTAAACAGGTGGGGCATTATTTGGAAGGAGATATGAGCGGCATCAGCGCCAGCCGCATCCCCGGCTGGTTTCAGCATTATTACAAACCCGGCCCGGAGATATCGGGCGAAAATGACTGGCACAAAAAACTGGATGAAATCACCCGTAAAGCCCCGGAGTGGGATATCGGAATCGTTTGCGGGATACCGGCATGGGTGCAGATCCTGATGGAAAAGATCGTCACCCACTACAATGTGAAAACCATCCATGACATATGGCCGAATTTCTCGGTTTATATTCATGGCGGTGTCAATTTCGGTCCTTACCGGAAAACATTCAACCAGCTGTTGGAACGTCCCGTCTCCACCATCGAAACCTATATCGCTTCCGAAGGCTATATCGCCTTCCAGCATTGGTCCGACGCCAATATGACCATGCTGCTGAATAATGGCATATTCTACGAATTTGTGCCGTTCAACGAACAAAATTTTCCGGACGGAAATATGGTGGAACACCCCGAAGCACTCGCTATTGACGAAGTACGGGAAGGCACCAGGTATGCACTGCTTCTTAGCACCTGTGCCGGTTCCTGGCGTTACCTGCTCGGTGATGTTGTCCAATTTACTAATGCTTCAAAAAAGGAGATCTTCATCGCCGGCCGTACCAAACATTTTCTGAACCTGTGCGGGGAGCACCTGTCGGTAAGCAACATGTCCGAAGCGGTACAGGCGCTCGAGAACCGTTTTGATATCCGGGTCCCCGAATTCACCGTGGCCGGCGTTCCACATGAAAGACTGTTTGCACATCGCTGGTTCATTGGTTGTGACAGCGAAGTCGATGCCGATGCCCTTCGGATTGAGCTGGATGAGGTGCTGATGCGACTGAACGATGACTACCGTATAGAACGGGGCGTCGCGTTGAAAGATATCCAGTTGGAGGTCGTTCCGGTAAAAACTTTTTACGAATGGATGGAGAAGCGTGGGAAAGTGGGCGGCCAGAAA
>PWOI01000113.1 GCA_003557485.1 Elusimicrobiota bacterium
AAGTGATGTTGCTATAGACAGTCAGGGAAATATCATTATTACCGGAACAATCCGTTTTGAAGGAAATGAAGCTTTTATTACCTTAAAGTATGATTCTAATTTGTCAGAAACATTAGGATATCATATCCACAATAGGGATATTTCTATCGGTGAGGATAATGCGTACAGCGTTGCAGTTGACGGGCAGGACAATATTGTTGTTGCCGGGGTTACCTCGGTAGAATTTGAACAGGATATATATATAGATACTTTTTACATAGTGAAGTACAGCACGGGGTTTGAAATAATATCTTCAACGATGGGGCCCCAGCCGGATGTAGGATCTTTTGCTTTATCACGACCTGCAATAGCCGTTGACGGGGATGGAAATAATGTGCTTGCGGTAAGCATTGCTACTGAAGAGGGCTTCAATTATCATATCATCCGCTACAACCATGATTTAACGGAAATAGTGAATTCCGTTGAAAATGTTACTGCGGAGTATGACTTCGTTTCCGACCTTGCTATTGACAGCCAGGGAAATGTCATAGTTACAGGCTACCGTATGGATGATGAGGTAAGCTGGTATTATACGGTAAAGTATAACTCTGAGCTGACATTGCTGTCCGAACATATTTATGATGATGTAGTAGGAAATTATCACAATTGGGCGTGGGGTGTTGCGGTTGACGGCAGCGACAACATAATAGTTACGGGAATATCCGGGTACGAAACCGGTCTAAGCAGCGTTGGCGGCTACGCAAAAAATATGTCTTTTGCGCAGGGGTCGTATTCAGGTAATTACTATACGGTAAAATACAGCCCTGATTTAACAGTATTAGAAACGGCTTCATATAACAGTGGGGGAGGGGACATGGCCCGCAGTGTGGCAGTAGACAGCAGCGGCAATATTATAGTGACAGGCCAGGTCGGCGGCCAGGGAGATGGAAACTACCACACAATAGCCTATGATTCCGGGCTTAACAGGATTGCTTCGGTTTCTTACAATAGCGGAAATGCTGATGGGGCTGAAGGCATTGCGGTTAATGGCAACAACATCATAGTCGCGGGGACTACGGATTTTGAAGGACACCCGGAAATATTTACTTTAAACTATTTTTTGCGGAGACTTCCAACCAGGGTTTCTCCGGACGATGAGGGCGAAGTCAAAGTAGTCGTTCCCGAGGGCGGAGGGACGAGGGGGACAATTAACCCTGATTCCGGGCAGCCGGTTACCATTAACTTTAAGGGAAGCCGCGCCGGTTCTTACACTCTGCGGATATTTACCCAGCTAGGGGAGCAGGTCCATTCCGAAAGAATCTCCGCCGATTCGGCAGAAGGGTGGTTTGAATGGCTGCCAAAAGGACTTGCCTCGGGGGTTTACTTTGTGCATGTTAAGGGACCCGGGGTTGATATATATGAAAAAATTGCGCTTTTAAGATGATGAAGAAAATTTTCCGTATTATATCTGTATTTTCTTTTTTCTGCCTTTTTTGCGGTTCCGGTTATCTTTATGGCGACGCCGGAGCTACGGGCTGGTTTATATTCCGCCGTCCCCAGTCAACTACCCCCAGGGCCCCTGTGGCTGTTGCTGCGGTACGGGGTGACCTTTCGGGTATTTTCTATAACCCTTCCGTTCTCGGGACTATGCCTGCCCGTGAGATATTCCTCCTTACGGAATCAGGTATGGGCGGAGAACTATTTGGAGGCCTGCTTTACGGTCAGCCGCTGCCTTTAGGACAAGGAGCCGGAATAGCTGCGGGCGTTATTTATTATGATGCCGGCAGGACTACTCTTTACTGGATTGAAGGCGGTGACCTGAAAGAAAAAACAGTTACCATACAGAGAGATACAATGGGCATTATCTCTTACGGCCAGGCTGTAAGCGAAGAGATACTTGTTGGCGGTTCGTTTAAAGTCGCCTCAAGCAATATAGCCGAAGTTGAAGGTGCCACGGCAGTCGGAGTTGACCTTGGAGTGATGTACTTTGCGCCGTTTTACGAGGGGCTTTCATTTTCGCTTGCGGTCCAGAATATAGGCACTGCGTCAGAATTTATTGACAAGGCTGAGAAGCTTCCCGGCAGCGTCTGGCTCGGGACTTCTTATTTCACCGACCTTACCGACAGGACGTATATGAGCGCGGGCATAGACGGCGCCTATATACTTGAAGAACAGAGAATAATTCCCGGTCTTGGTATAGTTTACGGCTACGAACAGTTCTCTGCGAATTTCGGATACAGGTTCAATACGGACGAGTCAAAACTGCATATCGGTTTCGGGGCATTTGTTGGCAGTTTTGATTTAGGGTATTCATTTTCTCCTGCAACATACCTCTCCCATGTACACCGGCTGACAGTCGGGTATATGTTTTAAGCTTCAAATCCCGGCGATACCTTAAAGGATACTTGATTTATTTTCAAATATTGTTAGTATTGCTTTAAAGCTATTTGTGAAATTTTTCACAAACGCGGTCAGTTATGAAAACAAAGACAAATAAAATCATAAATGAAGACTACCTCTTGTCACTTTTAAGCAGCGCCGGTAAGCCGTCTGATTCTGAAGTGCAGAAGGTTCTGGACAGGGCTATGCAGCTTAAGGGCCTTTCCCCGAAGGAAGCCGCCGTTTTGCTTAACATAGCCGATACCGAATCCCTTGACAGGCTTTACAGTGTTGCAAACGCAATTAAAAACCTTATCTACGGGAGCCGTCTGGTTCTTTTTGCCCCGCTATATATATCAAACTACTGTTCAAACAGCTGCCTTTACTGCGGATACCGCAGGGAGAATACCTCTATAGAGAGAAAATGCCTGACTATTGACCAAATCAGGAGTGAAGTTGAAATAATTCTCAGCTGGGGCCACAAACGGATCCTGATGCTTATGGGAGAGCATCCCGGCAGGTGCTCTTTTGATTATTTCCTTGAGTCAATCCGGGCTGCGTACAGTGTAAAGGACAGCAGGGGAAACTCAATCAGGCGCATAAATGTGGAGGTGCCTCCTCTGAACGATGAGGAGCTTTCCCGGCTTTCCCGCGCCGGGATAGGAACATATACAGTATTTCAGGAAACATATCACCGCCAAACATACGAAAAAATGCACCCGGCCGGAGAGAAGAGAGATTACGACAGGCGCCTGGAAACAATGAGCCGAGCGCTTGAAAACGGGATTAACGATGTCGGCATAGGCGCTCTTTTCGGGCTTTACGACTGGCGGTTTGAAGTTCTGGCCCTGCTCGAGCACGCCGGGTATCTTGACAGGATTCACGGTGTTGGTCCCCATACCATTTCCGTTCCGAGAATAGAGCCTGCTTCAGGCGCTCCTCTTTCGGAGAATATACCTTATCCGGTAAGCGATGAGGATTTTAAAAAAATAGTCGCGGTCCTGAGGTGCTCAGTTCCATATACCGGCATAATTCTCTCTACGAGGGAACCGGCGGTCCTGAGGCAGGAAGTTTTTGAACTTGGGGTATCCCAGATAAGCGCCGGTTCCCGCACAGCGCCCGGAGGATACGGGAATAGCCGGCCGGACGAGGCAGGTGCGGGCCAGTTTTCGCTTAACGATACGCGCAGTGTCGGAGAGGTTATTAAATCAGTAATAAAGCAGGGATATGTTCCTTCTTTCTGCACCGGATGCTACCGCCTCGGAAGGGTGGGAGAAGATTTTATGGACCTGGCAAAACCCGGGCAGATAAAACTTCACTGCCTGCCTAACGCCCTATCAACGCTGAAAGAATACCTTGTTGATTATGCGGACGGGGAGACGAAGCGGCTGGGAGAAAAACTGATTAATGAAAGCCTGGACAAAATACCGTCCCCCGGAAGAAGAAAAAAAACAGAAGAGTATCTTAAAGAAATAGAAAATGGAAAAAGAGACCTTTATTTCTAAAAAGTCCATTGAAGAAATGCTGAGCCTGAGCGGGCCCGGGGCCCGGGACCTGAGGGAAAAAGCAGCCCGCGTCAGAGATGAATGCGTAGGACGTAAAGTTTATTTCCGCGGCCTTATTGAGTTTTCCAATATATGTTCCAACGACTGTTTTTACTGCGGTATCAGAAGTTCTAACAGTAAAACGGAGCGCTATACTATGACGCCGGGTGAGATAATGGAATGCGTGCGGTTCTGCGATGAGTCGGGATACGGATCTGTAGTGCTTCAGTCTGGAGAGAGAAGAGACGGGGAGTTTACCGGTTTTGTTACAGAAACTGTCAGCGCGATAAAGAGTGAATTTCCCGAAATGAGGATAACTCTTTCCGTAGGCGAACAGGACAGAGAGACTTTAAGAAGGTTTTACCAGGCCGGCGCGGAGAGGTATCTTCTCAGGATAGAGACTTCAAACAGCAGCCATTACAGAAAGCTGCATCCGGAAAAAATGGTTTTTGAAAACCGCAGGAATTGCCTTGAAACATTAAGGAGAATCGGTTTTCAGGTAGGAACAGGAGTTATGATAGCAAGTCCTTACCAGGAGATAGCAGACCTTGCCGGAGACCTGCTTTTTATGAAGGCCATAGATATAGATATGGTGGGTATGGGGCCTTATCTTCCGCAGAAGGATAATACTCTTAAAGATTGGAGCTATGACCCGCAAGAGGCGCTCAGGCTGAGCCTTAATATGATAGCGGTCCTCAGGATTATGATGCCGGATATAAATATTGCTGCAACAAGCGCCCTGCAGGTGCTGGATGAAAACGGCAGGGAAAAAGCTATTGCTTCCGGCGCTAATATCGTGATGCCCAATGTGACTCCGCTGAAATACCGCCAGGCATATTCCCTGTATGATAACAGGCCCTGCGTACTTGATACGCCATATGGCTGCTATAACTGCATAACACAGAGGATAGAGGGAACGGGACTTCTTCCTGCAAAGGGAGAAAAAGGTGACTCTCTTCGATTTTTAAAACGCAAAGGGAAAAGAATAGATGTCTGTAATTGTTGAAAGAGATAATATAGGGGTTTTCGGAAAAATGAACTCCGGGAAGAGTTCGTTTGTTAATCTTATTTCGCAGCAGGAAGCTTCAATAGTAGATTCTACTCCCGGAACTACTGCCGACACCAAACAGGTCAACAAGGAAATTCACGGAACGGGGCCTGTAAGTTTTTACGATACAGCCGGTATTGACGAGGCAAATGAACTCGGACTTAAGAAAAAGAAAAAAGTAATTGACCTGCTCAAGGAATGCGACACGGCCCTTCTTCTTATTGACCCTTCAGCGGAAAATATGCAGCCCGAAAAAGAGTTTCTTGAGCTTGCCCTGCTTCACGGCAAGCCCGTACTTGCCGTCTACAATATTTTTAACCAGAAAGATACTGCCCGCATTACGGTTATAGAAAAAGAAGTCCCGCTTTTGAAAAATTGCCCTGGCATAAGGATAAGAGCTGTTGACAGCGCCTGCCGGCCTGCAGCGCTGGAATTTATTGCCCGGCATCTTAAAAGCGGAAAAGACAAATTTCCGCTGCTTCCTTTTATAAAGAAAGATGAGTTCTATGTTCTTGTAATTCCTATGGATAGCCAGTCGCCTCACGGCCGCTACCTGAGGCCCCAGGCAATGACGGAAGAATATATAACAAGGAACTGGGCATACCCGGTCTCTTTCAGGCTTAATATGAATGCGCCGGATATGGATGAAGAAAGGAAACGGTTTTACGAATTTATAGGATCTCTTTCAAAAAAGCCGCTGGCAGCTATTACTGATTCCCAGGCCGCAGGGCTTATGAACCGGTGGCTGGATGAGGATATAATGGTCACAACTTTTTCAATCGTTATGATTAATTATTTCAGCCGCGGCCGTATTGCAGACTTTCTGGAAGGGATAAAAACCGTGAAAGAACTTGTCCCCGGAGACAGTGTTCTTATTGCCGAGGCCTGCAACCATTCCCGTATAGGGGAGGATATAGGCACCGTTCAGATACCGGAGTATCTCAAGGAGCATTTTCCCGGCGTTTGTATTGAACACAGTTTCGGGAGAGAGTTCAGCGATCCCGGGCAGTTGCAGGATTACAGGCTTGTCATTCACTGCGGGGCATGTATGATAACCCGGCAGAAACTCCAGGCAAGGATAAAAATGCTTGAGGAGTCAGGTGTACCTTATACTAACTACGGGATATTTTTATCATTTATACAGGACCCGGCAGCTTTAAAGAGGGTTATGCTCCCATGGAATGTGAATTTTGAGTATGAGGAATTAAAAGAAAATCAAAGGAGAAAAAAAGTTGAATCCTAAAACAGCAAGTAAAATAGACGGTATTATAAAAAAGTATTCACAAGGGCACGGCAGGCTTCTGGGAATGCTGGAGGAAATACAGAGGGAAAACCCCCATAATTATCTTCCGGAAGATACACTGGCATACGTTGCGCGAAAAACCTGCATACCGTATGCAAAAATATACGGAGTAGTAACTTTTTATTCTTTTTTCAACCTTATTCCCCAGGGTGACCACTGCATATCGATATGCCGGGGAACGGCCTGCCATACAAAAGGCTCAAAGAAAATACTTGATTATTTAAGGAATAATTATGATTTTGAAGGGGAAGACACAAATGACGCAAAACTTTTCCTGACAACCAGAGACAGAAAAATTACTTTAAGGTCGGTAGCCTGTTTCGGGCAGTGCGCTCTGGCTCCCGTTGTAGAGGTTGACGGGGAAATTTACGGAAATATGACAGTTGACGGGCTTAAGAAAATCATAGAGAAATTTTAGGAAGAGAGAAAAAATGAAAATAAAAACACTGAAAAATCTTTCAAGCGTGAAAGAAAAAGGGCTTGCAAAAGTCAGGCCTGACACTGCAAGAATAGCAGTAGGAATGAGTACCTGCGGGCTCGGTAACGACGCGGAGAATATTTACCGTGAATTCAAAAAAGAGCTGAAAAAACAGGATGTGGAAGCGATCCTTACTGAAACAGGCTGTTTTGGATACTGCGCAGCGGAGCCTATGGTAAATATTTATGTTCCGGGCAAACCCCTTGCCGTAATGAGCCGCCTTGGTGTTGAAGACGTAAAAGAAGCAGTCAGAAATATTAAGAAAGGCAATCCCTCAAACAGCAAAACCATATGCAGGATAGACAGCTGGAACCATCACACTTCGGTTATTGATTACGGTGACGCCCTGGAAGGAATACCTTTATGGAACGAACTTCCTTATTACAGGGGCCAGAAAAAAGATGTTCTCAGAAACTGCGGGCTAATAAATCCTAATGATATAGAGGAGTATATCGGTGTGGGAGGATACCGTCCTCTCTATGATGTGCTTAACGGTATGTCTGAAGACGAGGCGCTTGATGAAATAAAAGTATCAGGATTAAGGGGCCGAGGAGGTGCGGGGTTCCCTGTTTGGCTTAAATGGCAGATGCTTAAGCAGAATAAAGAGACGCCCAAGTATATAATATGCAACGCCGATGAAGGAGACCCCGGGGCATATATGAACCGCAATGAACTTGAAGGCGACCCCCATATGATAATAGAAGGAATGATTATAGCCGGGTATATTACAGGGGCAAATCACGGAGTAATATACTGCCGCGCGGAGTACCCCATCGCGGTGAGACGTCTTGAGAATGCTATAAAGCAGTGCCGCAGTATGGGAATCCTGGGCAAGTCCGTTATGGGGACCAAGTTTTCTTTTGATATACAGATAGTAGAGGGTGCAGGGGCTTTTGTCTGCGGAGAGGAAACAGCTCTCATCTCATCAATTCAGGGAGATCCGGGATGGCCGATGCCCCGTCCACCGTATCCTTCGGAAAAGGGTCTTTACGGGAAACCGACCTGCATTAATAATGTTGAAACATTTTCCAATGTTCCGATGATAATCGCGCGCGGCGGCGAAGATTTTGCCAGAACGGGAACCGAAAAAAGTACGGGAACCAAGGTCTTTTCACTGGTTGGAAAGATAAAAAATACCGGGCTTGTGGAGCTCCCTCTGGGGACGCCTTTGAGAAAGCTTGTTTATGATATTGGCGGCGGAGCGGAAAAAGGGAAAAAGATCAAGGCCGTACAGACCGGGGGGCCATCCGGAGGATGTATTCCCTCGTCGCAATTTGACTGCAGTATTGATTACGAGGCCCTTGCCGGCCTTGGAGCAATAATGGGTTCGGGAGGAGTTGTCGTAATGGACGAAGACAACTGTATGGTTGACGTCGCCCATTATTTTACCGAATTTACAACTTCGGAATCCTGCGGAAAATGCGTTCCGTGCCGGGAAGGGATAAATCATACTCTCCATATGCTTTCCCGCATAAAGAACGGTGATGGTGAGATGGATCAGTTGCCCGGGCTTGAAAAGCTTGCAGACGTAATAAGAGACAGCTCTCTATGCGGACTTGGCCAGACCGGCCCCAATCCTGTTGTTACAACGATGAAGTATTTCCGTGATGAATACGAAGAACACATAAAAGAAAAATACTGCCGGGGCGGTGTCTGTGAGACTATGTACTCTTCTCCATGCGAAAACAGCTGTCCGCTTCATATGAATGTTGCAGGATATCTGCAGCTCTGCGCAGAAGGGCGCATTGAGGACGCTTTTGACCTGATAATAAGGGAAAACCCCCTGCCTTCAACGCTGGGAAGAATATGCCATTTCCACTGCAGGATGAGATGCCGTAGGGAAGATATTGACTCTCCGGTTGCCCAGGGAGAAGTTCACCGCTATATTGCCGACCGCATTTATGATGAAAATAAACTGGATGAGATGGCGGCCCGGCTGAAAAAAGACAGAAAACCTTCAACAGGTAAAAAAATTGCCGTAATCGGGGGCGGCCCGGCAGGATTGACAGCCGCTTTTTACCTGGTGATGCTGGGCCATAAGGTAACAGTTTATGAGGAAAAAAGCGAAGCCGGCGGCATACTCAGATGGGGTATTCCCCGCTACAGGCTTCCTAAAGACATCCTCAAAAGAGAAATAGATTTTATAAAGAAAATAGGAGTTGACATAAAAACAGGAAAGAGAATCTCTCCTGCGGAATTTAAAAAAATCAGTAAAGGCAGCGATGCTGTTATTGTGACTACCGGAGCATACAGAAGCCGGGATCTTAAAGTAACAGGGATGAGCCTTAAGGGTATAGTTACCGGCTCTGATTTCCTCGAGAAAGCGGCTACTGAGAGCAATTTTAAACCCGGGAAAAAAGTAGTAGTTATAGGGGGAGGAAACGTTGCAATTGACGCTGCAAGGACTGCTGTCAGGTACGGAGCCGATGTAACTATAGTCTACAGGAGGGGAGAAGAAGAGCTTCCTGCAATCAGGCAGGAGATAGAAGACGCTATTGAAGAAAACGTTAAATTTAAGTTCTGGAGAAATCCCGATAAATTTAACGGGGAGAAGGGAAAACTTAAGTCTCTGCGCCTCTCTGTTACAAACCCGGGGGAATACGATATTTCCGGCCGCCGCCGCCCGGTTCCTGCAGAAGGGACAGAAACGATAAAATGCGACTGCGCTGTTATTGCAATAGGCGAGGATGTTGACAGCTCTTTTCTTAAAGATTGCGGGGTTTCTGTTACAGGCCGCGGCCGTGCTGCAGCCGATCCTTTCACTATGGAAGTTTCAAACGGAATTTATGCTGCCGGTGATGTTGTTTCCGGTCCCTCTACCGCTGCCGAAGCTATGGAGCAGGGAAAGAAAGCCGCCCGGCGTATTGACCGTGAGCTGATGGATGAAGACAGGATTGAAAGCATAAAAAAAGAGATTTCATACAGTATGGAAGTGCCCGCAAAGCCGGACGGGCGAGGGCAGTCTAAAACAAAGGCCATAAGCCTGGCAAAAAGAAAGAGCGGTTTTGAAGAAGTGCGTAAAGGATTTACTGCTGCTCAGGCACTGACAGAGGCGGCCAGGTGCCTCCGCTGCGACGTTAAGGATTAAGGAAGGAAATTATAAATGAATAAGCAGGTAAGAATAAAAATAAACGGTTCTGATTATCTTATGTATGACGAGATTACGGTGCTTAATGCGTGCCGTAACGCCGGTATAAAAATACCGACTTTATGTTATCTGGAAGGGGTAAGCCAGAGGGCTTCATGCGGGCTCTGCGTTGTTGAGATTAAAGGAGCTAAATCCCTTATGAGAGCCTGTGTTACCAACATCAGGGAAGGCATAGAAATATTTACCAATACAAAAAGGGTCCGGCAGGCAAGAAAAACAAACCTTGAACTGCTTCTTGCAAACCATCCCCGAAACTGCCTGCAGTGCAATAAAAATATGAAGTGCGAACTGCAGAGTATGGCCGATGAACTTGATGTCAGGGAGTGCAATTATCCCAATATAAGAAAAAAGAAAGTTCCGGTAGATAATTCTTCCCACTCGCTCTTCAGGGACCACGAGAAATGTATCCTCTGCGCCAGATGCGTTGAGGTCTGCAGTCAGGTCCAGACAGTTGATGCTATAGAAATCGCCGGCAGGGGTATGGACGCCCATGTTACTACTTTTTTTGACAGGGGACTGGGGAATTCAGAATGTGTTAACTGCGGCCAGTGTCTGCTTGTATGCCCTACGGGCGCGCTTATGGCAAGGAGCGAAATTGACAGCGTATGGAAGGAAATAGACGACCCGGATAAATTCGTCATTATACAGACAGCTCCCGCCATCCGCGCCGCAATCGGAGAAGAATTCGGGTTTCCCCCTGGAACAGGGACTACCGTCCGGCTCGCAGCCGCTTTAAGGAAGATGAATTTTGACCGCGTATTTGATACCCAGTTTACTGCGGACCTTACAATAGTGGAAGAGGGAAATGAACTTATTGAGAGAATAAAGATGGGAGGGACCCTTCCTATGATAACCTCCTGTTCACCCGGATGGATAAGGTTTGCCGAGGAATTTTATCCCGGAGTGCTGGATCATATATCAAGCTGTAAGTCTCCTCAGCAGATGTTCGGGGCCATTGCAAAAACCTATTACGCCCGGAAACTCAATATGGACCCGCGTAAAATATCGGTGATTTCGGTTATGCCTTGTACTGCAAAAAAGTTTGAGGCCAGGCGCAGCGAAATGACATCGGCATATGAATACTGGGAAAAAGAGCTTAAGCTTAAAGAAAAAGACAGATTCCCCGATGTGGACTATGTGCTTACTACCAGGGAAATGGCAGATATGATAAAAGAGGCCGGCGTGGATTATGCCAATATTTCCGGGGAGAGGTTTGACAGCCCGCTGGGCATATCAACCGGCGCTGCAACAATATTCGGAACAACCGGTGGCGTCATGGAAGCTGCAGTGCGTACGGCCTATTTTGAACTGACCGGTTCAGAGCTTCCCAAACTGGACCTGGAAGAGGTTCGGGGGCTTAAGGGCGTAAAACAGGCATCTCTGGATATAAACGGAAAAAAGATCAATGTTGCTGTTTCACACGGACTGAGTAACGCCCGTGAAATTATTAGAGAGATAAAAAAAGGCAAAAGCCCTTACCATTCTATAGAGATAATGACCTGTCCCGGAGGATGTATTGGCGGCGGGGGACAGCCTATTCCGGCAGATTACGAGATACTTAAAAAGAGAATGGAAGCGCTTTACCGGGAAGACCGTGAAATGCAGGTCCGCCAGTCACACGATAATCCTGCAGTTAAAGAATTATATGAAAGCTTTCTGGATAAGCCTCTGGGTAAACTCTCTCACAGCCTGCTTCACACTAAATACACGAAAAGGGGTATTTACAGTTAAACTACTCCCTGAGCTGCCATAGCCCTGGCAACTTTGGAGAATCCTGCTATATTTGCGCCTGCTTCGTAGTCACCCGGTTTTCCGTATTCTTCGGCAGCCTGGAGAGTTACACTGTGGATGGCCTTCATTATCTGGTGAAGCCTGTCGTTAACAGTTTCCCTGGACCAGTTCTGCATCTGCCTGTTCTGTGACATTTCCAGGCCTGAAACGCTGACTCCCCCTGCGTTTGCCGCTTTACCGGGCCCGAACATGACCCCGTTTTCCTTGAGGTGTTTAATTGCATCGGGCATAGTGGGCATATTTGCTCCTTCGGCTACGCAGCAGCACCCGTTCTTTACGAGAGCTTCGGCATGCTGGAGGTTTATCTCGTTCTGCGTGGCGCAGGGAAGGGCAATATCTATTTTAATGTCTTTGTCCTTTATGGCGTCCCATATGTTTTTTCCAGGAAGGCAGGTGGCCGGATATTTGTTTGCATATTCGCTGATCCTGGCGCGCGCCTGATTTTTTATTTCTTTTATGTGAGTTAGTTTTTCGGCGTCAATTCCTTCCTCGTCTACAATTGTGGATCCCGAATCGCAGAGGGATATTACTTTAGCGCCCAGCTGAATGGCTTTCTCAGCGGCAAACTGGGCCACGTTCCCCGCACCGCTTATAGCTACAACCTTGTCCTGGAGAGGCATTCCTTTTGTCTTGAGCATTTCCTTTACAAAGTAGACAAGTCCGTAACCGGTAGCTTCGGGGCGGATCAGGCTTCCTCCCCATTCAAGGCTTTTGCCTGTAAGCACTCCGGTATATTCATTTACTATACGCTTATAGTATCCGTACATATATCCGATTTCCCGCGCGCCGACTCCTATATCACCGGCAGGGACATCCACATTTGCTCCTATATGCCTGAAGAGTTCCCTCATAAATGAATGGCAGAAGTTCATAACATCCATATCGGTTTTACCTTTGGGGTCAAAATCCGATCCTCCCTTGCCTCCTCCCATAGGAAGGGTAGTAAGAGCGTTTTTAAAAATCTGTTCAAATCCCAAAAACTTGACTATTCCCAAGGTCATAGAAGGATGAAACCTGAGCCCTCCTTTGTAGGGGCCTATTGCATTATTGAACTGCACACGGTATCCCCTGTTAACACGGACCTCCCCTGTATGGTCAACCCAGGGAACCCGGAACATAACCACCCTGTCCGGTTCAACGATCCTTTCTACAATCCTGTTCTTAATAAACTCGGGATGTTTTTCAAGAACGGGAATTATGGAAAAGAGGACCTCTTTCACAGCCTGCTGAAACTCAGCTTCTTCTTTGTTTTTCCTGGTAAGCGTTTCAATAATTTCGTTTATGTAGTCTTTCATTTTAGTTCTCCCGTATAAATTTTATTTCAAGTAAAATGATAATAATTTGTTAAAAAAATTCAAGGGAAATGTTTCTTGCGCTCTGCGGGCAACCCGTAAAGTTGAAAAATTACAAGATGCAGGTTAGCATTATATTGGAGCAGTAATGATATGAAAAACAGTATGACCAGATGCAGCATATGCGGATTAGACAGGGTTCCTGAAGAAATGGTTTATACAAGGTTCCGTCGCCCGTCATGCCCGGTATGCTTTCATAATGAAAGGCAGAGTTCAGGCGTTGTTATAAGGTTTTCCGGAGAAAAGCCTGTTGATTTCAGGGTTTTTTCCCCTTATTTTAATTTTTGGGAAACCAATATAGCTAATTTCCCCGATCCGGTTGCCGGGATATTAAGTTTTCCTGAATCAGACATTAATTCAGATATTGAATTTCCTGATAGTGACAGGGTAACATTCGAATGGAACTGGATCCTGCAAAAAGGATATTCTTCGGCTTCCAGGGGAAGTATCCATGCTGTTTCCGAATGTGCAGTAATAGATATAGCGCGTAGTTCAGAATACCTGGCTAAGAAACTGCAAACTCCTTTTGAAATATTTCTTATATTCCGCTATTTTGGATCCTTCAAGCGTATGGTATATGAGATAGCTGCCGGAAAGGATTTTATAGGGCCCGCCGGTAAATGGTGCGAAAAAAACGAAACTCTTATAGTAAAAGAACTTTCCTGTCTTCTGAAAGGTTAAATTTTAATTGCTAGTAAATATTTTTCTACCCCTTGCAGCCGGTCTCTTGTTTTCAAAGGTTCTGGGCTTCCGAGCAGGATTTAAAAATCTTCTTATAGATGCAATACTTTATCTCATTATACCTGTTTTTGTTTTCCAGGTGATGTGGGAGGCCAGTTTCAGAGGAGGAGAAGTTGTTTTTTTTTCACTGGCAGCGGCTGTTGTCTGTGCAGTAGGAGCCTTGGTATCTTTTATACTCTCAAAAAGGATGAAAGAAACACGGTTCAGAGACCTGGCTTTGCCGGCGGTTTTTATGAATTCCGGAAACCTTGGTATTCCGGCTGCCGGATATTTGTTTGGAGCTGCCGGAATTACCTATGCGGTAATTTTTAACGCTGCAATTACTTTTTTTATTTTCAGTGCAGGAGTTATGATAGCTTCCGGAAAAGGAAATTTCAGGGAGGTTTTCAGAATACCTGTTATTTATGCGCTTTTTGCAGGGCTTGCAATGAACAGGTGGGGACCCCCGTTCCCTTCGGAAATCGCCGTTTTTGAATTCTTTAAGGACGCGGCAATATTTCTAATGCTTGCTATGGTAGGATGGAGGTTGGGTTATCTTAAGGCTTTTTTTACGGAAAAAGTCCTGTGGGCAAGCGCGGCCAGGTTTCTGTCAGGCGCCCTTGGGATATTTATTTTTATACATGTCTTTTCTGTTCCACAGGAGTACGCGGCTCCTCTGATTCTTCTCTCTCTTATGCCGTCAGCTATAAATTCGTTTATTCTTGCGGAAAAGTATGATTCCTGTCCCGGGCTCTCTTCCGGTGCGGTGGCTTTAACAAGCGTTCTTTTTCTTGTAGTTTTTTATATCTTGTTCTGAGATTCAGATCTGGGTATGACAACGGCTTTGCCGCGCACGATGACTTTTCCGTCCTGGTTGGAAACCTTGTAGCTGAATTCGCACATCTTTATTTTTTCCTGCTTTTTTTGCAGCTTGATTTCTGCAGTTACTGTATCTCCTATAAATGCCGGCCGGCTGAATTTGGCGTCCATCTGGCGCGCAACAGTGCCGAGTCCCGGGAACTTTGTACCAAGAACCCCCGAAACTATTCCGGTAAGCAGAACGCCGTGAGCAATTCTCCTTCCGAACTGGCTTGAAGAAGCGTATTCTTCATCCATATGGATAGGATTAAAGTCGCCTGTAGCTTCGGCAAAAGCCTTTATGTGTTTGTCCTGGATGGTTACCGTATGGGTTTCAATATCGCCTATTGTGAGTTCTTCAAATGTTTTGCTTTTGTGCATTTTAATAATCCTTTCTATGTTTGATTAAATCAGATTCCGATTTTCATCAGACGCTCTATTCTGTCTTCGATTGGAGGGTGAGTGCTGAAGAGGCTCTTAAGGCCGCCGCCCTTAAAAGGCTGTACTATAAAAAGGTGGGAGGTTGCCTGGTTGACCTGCATACGTCCGGAATAAGACTGCAGTTTCCTGAGAGCTTCTGCAAGTGAAACAGGGTTTCCCGATATGCCGGCTGCGGAACGGTCCGCAGTGTACTCGCGAGAACGGGAAATAGCCATCTGTATAAACATAGCAGCTATGGGCATTATGACGGCAGCTGCAATAAGGGCCAGTATATTTCCTCTTCCTCTTCTCCTTCCTCCCAGAAAAGCCGACCATCTTGCCATACTTGCCAGCACCATTACAGCGCCTGCGACAGTAGCGGCTACAGTCTGGATAAGGGTGTCCCTGTTTTTAATGTGGCTGAGTTCGTGCGCGATAACCCCTTTAAGTTCCTGAGTATTGAGAATTCTAAGAAGGCCCTCTGTAACTGCCACTGCTCCCCTGGAAGGGCTTCTTCCAGTTGCAAAAGCGTTAGGATCCTGTGCCGGAAGAATGTAAATTTCCGGTACAGGTATAGAAGCGGCTGCAGCCAGTTCTTCAACAGCCGAGTAGAGGGCCGGATATTGTGTCCTTTCTGCCGGTTTTGCCTTATAGATTGCCAGAACTATTTTATCGGAATACCAGTAGCTTATGAAATTTATGCCGAAAGCAAAAATCAAAGCAATAATCATACCCTGCCTGCCTCCGAATATATTACCCATCAGCAGCAGTAGTCCGGTAAGGACTGTCAGCAGAAAGAAAGTTTTGATATGGTTCATTTTATAATTTCCTCCATGTTTTATTTCTTCTAAGCATACAAGCAAAAATTCACTGCAATGTCAATATTGAGCTGTTATTACTAAGTCAAAATGTTAATTTGTTACTAAGCAAACTGGTTAATTTTTTATCGGTGTCTAAATTCATTAAATAGAGCTCTGTTCTGCTGTCTCCAAGGATGACTCGGTGGCGGGATACGTTTCTTTTTAGGAACATCAAAGTAATCCCGCATATTTATTAATTCTTCGATCTTTTTTTCTTTTTTCAATGTTCTATTGCTCTTTAATAATTTTGATTCGCAAATAATAGATTTTTTGTAGAGGACAATAATTCTATCGTACTGAAGAATACAGACATCGACTTTTCGTCCGGCAAAAGACAAGTGAGAATTCGATGGAGGAATTTGAATAGTATGTCCATTAACCTGAATAGTATTGTCATTTTTAACTTTGCGTGTTTTTTTGATGCAAAAGATAGTATCCAGGTTGATGTTTTCCGGTAGCGGGCGGTAAACAGATTCTGTTTCTTTGCTTGAGAAACGATTGTTGTACCATGGCAGAAAGCTGCTGATTAAGAAAGAGTTGGCCTGTTTATAGTTTTTAATACCGGCAAGTCTCATTTCCTTGATCAGTCTGTCCTGGAATAGCCTGAATAGTCTTTCTATTCTTCCCTTGGCCTGTGGTGAATTGGCAGAGATAAGAGTGATATCCAGTTCTTCAAGAGCTCTTTGAATTTGCGTGTCTGACTGTTCAGGTTCAACTGAGTAATGAATACCGCAATGCCGGGTAGTTGTGAAGTGGCTTGCTTTATCGGCATAAAGAGCCATAAAAAGGCCTTTTAGCTCAATATATCTTCTGAGAACGTGCATATTAGCATAAAGAGTGTCTTTGGGGAAGAAAACTGCATAAGGTACTTCATTGGTAGCATCGTCAATTATGGCTACAAGCCACCATTTCTTGTGAATATGTGGCAGCCATTTATGCTGAGAGGAATCCATTTGAACCAGCATTCCGGCTTTTGGCATTCGTCTTCTTTGACGGTGTATGATTTTTTTCTTTTTAGGCATATGAATTTCTTTGATGATGAGGATTTTTCTTATAGTTTCATAGCTGAGAGATATTTTATGAATATCCGAGAGTTTTTCCTTGAAATGAGTTATATTGAAGTCATGATAATATTTCTGATACAGCTCCGCTACAGTATCGGAAAACCGATCTGTTTTTTTGTTGTGGGCTGGGCGTGATTTTCTGAGAAGCCCGTTAATACCGTGTTTCTCGACGCGTTTTTTGAGTCGGGAAAAATGAACCGGAGTTATGCCTAGAATATTACAGGCCTGTACTCCTTTGATCTTTTTATCCATAACTTCTGTGATAATTTTGAATCTTTGAATGTCTTTCATTGTTACAAGAATTTTTTGGTTATTCATTTGAAAGCCTCCTTTTGCAACAATTATTGCAAAAAAATAGCTTTCTAAAAATTAACATTTTGGCTTAGTAGTAAAACTTAACATTTATGTATTGTAACAACA
>PWOI01000084.1 GCA_003557485.1 Elusimicrobiota bacterium
CAGGCTGTTTCTCTGCACCATCTTCATAAGAAGCAGACAGGACAAGATGATTATCGGATGCGGTTGCGGTTGAATAAATATCAAGAAATGATGAGCCTTCTCTCATATCAGGCACTATTCTGAAATGAGGGGAAACCCACTGACTTGCATCTGAGTCATATTTTATTGCTCCTGAGTAACCATCCTGAAAGCTTGAACCCATAAAAATAATTCCCGGTTCCTTCTCTTCGTCTTGCAAAAAGAAACCTTTTTCTATTACTCCTACATTCTGAGGAAGGTCTACAACATTAGAATTAGAAAATTTCATCCGAGGTAATATTAAATCTCCTCCACCACCTAAATCTATTGTATCAAAACTTAAACCAGTTCCATCTCCGAAGTCTATGGTTTGAGGTATTGTTTGGTCTAATCTATACAGGGCTGTCATCTGACTCCCGTCACCTATAAAAGCATCAGCGGTTACATCACCGGAAACCGTCGTGTGCGTGGATATGCTCACCCCGGCATCGGATGTGCTCATATACACAGAGAAAACAGGGTCTGTTTCCTGTAAGTCCTGAGCAGTCGGAGAACTCACCTGAACGGTGCCGTCAGCCCATACTATTCTTTTCAGGCCGGTTATACCGCTTGATGTAATTATATCGTATTCTGTCATATCAAGCTTACCGCTCATCATACCCCCTGATGTCGAGAGGAACGCCTCGTATGTCCTGCCTGAAAGCGAAGCGGCATTAAGGGCATAGACCGATGAAACCAGCCGTTCCCGGGGTTCCAGAATGCTACGGTCTCCCGGGGCCTCGCCAACACTTATTTCCAAATACGGCGTAATTTCTTCCCAATTCACTCCTGTGGGGGTTATGGTTGAACGGAATACTCCGTTGGTTACACTGAGTGTCTTCTCCCCGGAAGAATAATATTCCTCACCGCCACCGGAGTCCGTTACGCGGAACTGGAAGTACCTTTCACCCGTAACAGGGCCCTCAGCATCCTGGAGGTACCCCTGGACATTTATAATCTCAGGGACACCCTGCGCCCGGATATCATATGATCCCAGGATTAAACTTACAGCTAATATTCCTGTTGTAAAAACAAACTTTTTAAAACTCATTTTCTCCTCCTGATTATCTCCTCTCCCTTAACCTGTTTAATTCTTCTTCCAGGGAACTTATATTAATTTCTGTGTCCCTGTATGTAGTTATTATACGTTCAAGAACCTGTATTCGCACGTCGTCGCCGGCACCGGCCTCGACAATCCTGTTGTAATAGTTAACAGCGCTCTCAAACTCCCTTTGACTTACTATATCGGGAACCGGCTCGGCTTCGCTTATTCCCAGATACTCTAGAAGTTCTTTATCGTTAGGATCAATTTCAAGGGCTCTTTCCCATATCTCCGTAGCTTTTTGCCTGTTGCCCATTCCGAAGTACGCACTTCCCATACGTTTTAAAGCAAGCACATTGTCGGGTTCAAGGTCAAGGACTTCTTCACAGAGAGAGACAGCCCTTACCCATCTCCTTTCATATATCGCCTCAAGAATTTCCTGAAGCCTCTGTTCAACAAGATTGAGTCCGGGAATGAGTTTTTCCTCTGAGGCCCGCTGTGAAAACTTTCTTTCTATTACGCTGCGCAACTGCTGGAGACTGACATCATCCGGCCAGAGCTGGGAAGCATACCTTATTCTATTTAAAGCCTCTCTCCCGCGCCCGTCAAAATAGGCTCTTACTGCCCGGGCTACCAGAGAAGTTTTCTTATCCCTTTCAACAACGGAGTCATATATGTTAACTACCGGACCCAGATCGCCAAGCAGGTTTTCCGCGGCTCGATTGTCACCCCATATATTTTTTGCTTGCTCTAATGTTCTAAAAGCTTCTACGAAATTTCCCCTATCAATCATTTCTTCAGCTTCCGATGTCAAATCACGGGAGCGACGAATATCCGCTTCACTAATAACCCGCGGAGCAACCTCGTCAGGAAGCTCATCGAGAACCACTGCTTCTATAACTTCAGGCTCCGGTTCCGGCACGTATTTATCACCAAAATAAAACGCGGCGTTAATTTTATGTGTACCCAATGTTCCGACAATCCCTGTCAATGGATATAAAAATGAATAATCAATGTTGTAACGGCCAATAGAGTAACTTACCCCCAGACTTGCTGTTCTATACTGCCTTGATCCAAGCCCAAGCCCTCCTCTTGCAAGAAAACTGCTATTTAATACCCTGTGCTCTGCTCCTATTGAAAAAGTGGTGTCTCCTCCCCCGTATTCAAGCTGCATTCCTATATTGCCGTGAGGAAGAGATAGATTAGTGCCTCCCTTCACATAACGGGGAACCCTGTTTTCATGTTTGAGCCCTATATCGGGGCTGTTTATATTATAAACACCAAATCCGAACGCAAAAGTATCCAGCAAATTATATATTATACCTAAATCAGCGGAAAATGCAGTACTTCCGTACCCTGAAGAAAAAACAGGGTTTATCTTTGTGTATTCATCTTCACCGTAACCTACAGATAAAATCTTAAGTCCAATACCGGCTCTCAGAGAATCAGTTACCCTTGCGCCGTACCCCATGACAAATGCGTCCTCCCTGTAAAGACCGGCCGCACTCAGCCTTGACCAACCGACACCTGCTCCCTCTTCATCAAGAAAATCTATCCCGCTGCTGAAGGGGTATACAGCTGTTATAAGGCTTTTAGTAAGGCTACCGTCATCCAACCCCATAAAAAGGCCGCCGTATCCGGTAAGAAGTTCAGGTATAGAAATATTTGAAAGACCTGCCGGGTTATGAAAAACAGCAGACGCATCATCAGCAAGTGCTACATAAGATCCCCCCATCCCTTCCTCCCTTGCCGCCCGGCCGCTGTATTCAAACGCGCCATCCGCAAAAGAAACTAACACCGTGACTGCAAAAGAAACCGCCAAAAATATTTTCCTTTTAAATACCGGTTTTGTAATACTCATATTTTTCACCTCTTTTTATTTAGCAATTTTTACCAAGCCGGCAATATTAATGCCGTCTACAGACACATTATATATATATACACCCATTGGAGAGACCCTGCCGTTCTCATCGCGGCCATCCCAGTAAACAATATTATCATTCAGGCGGATAAGATTCTTTCTTACCAGCCTCCCTTCCACATTGTAAATCCTTATATCCACTTCACTGTAATTGGGGTTCCGGTAGTGAAACTCAACCCTGTTAATTGAGCTGTCAGCCTCGTCAGGAGAAAATATTAGAGGACTGACATCAATAAGCTTAAACGGGCTGATTGACAAAAATCTGTTTCCCGAAGGCATAGTTTCAGAAAAAAGAGAGTTCTGAAAAAGAACAAAAGAGACCAAAAGAGCAAATAAAAAACGACCGGCCTTAATTATTGCCCTAAAATCAAATTTTCTTTTAAAATATCTTTTTTTGTTCATACTTATTTTGCAATGACTACCGTGCCATTTATAACCTCTCCTCCCGCTTCAACCTGGTAGATATAGACTCCACCCCGGACTATTTGACCGCTTTCGTCTTTTCCGTCCCAGACTATCAGGTTTTCCCCGGCACTTCTCAGGTTTCTTCTAACAATCCTGCCCCGCACATCAAATATCCGTATTGTTACCTCTTCAAATTTCGGGTTTTCAAAGTAAAAGCCGACTTCGTTTATCCTGTAGTCACTTTCCTCCGGAGTAAATATTTTAGGTTCAACTGCATTGAGCCTGAAACTCCTTGCAAGAGAAGAGTATCCCAACGCAAATTTGCCCAACCGCCGCGAATATGTGGTAAGCGATGCAGCAGCTTCATCCTCCGTTCCGCCAAGTTTAACCCACCTTACACCGTTATGCCAGAAAATTGCCAGACGCCTGTTAGCAGAGAGAGTAACATTGCCGCCGGTTAGAAGATCATCATAAATAATTGATATCTCAGCACCGCGACGGGTATTTTCGAAAATAAAATCTTTTATTTTTTCGCCTTTTCTTTCAGCACTTATGCTATAGGCAGTCAGGTAATCACCGGCATCTGTCGCGGCGATTGATATATTAATAGTGTCACCATCGTTGTTTTCGGGGTATGTTTCCAGGGCAAATCTGTAAGGAACTTTCATATAGGCCCTGCCGTCGGCGCTCAAATAACAGTGATTAAAATCGTTTGATGTATCTATCGACATTGATCCGGCGCTTTCTTCTCCCGACCAGGAAACAGTCCTTACTCGGTAAAAATAGGCTGATTTTTCAATGGCTACAGGGAAAGAGAGAGTCCCGGTACTGTAAACAAATCCGGCAGTTTCCCACTCATTATCCGGCGCTATTAAATCCCGGGATCGCTCAATGCGGTACCCCTTAAGATCAAGACTGCCCTTGCGGACCTGCTCCCAACGCAAAGTCACCACGCTGTCAGAAACAGAATCTATATCAAGACGCCGGACCGGATGGAAAACAACCCTTTCACCTGTATATACTTCTTCTGTATCGCTAAATAAACTTTGATGGCCCGCCCAGTCAACAGCCCTTACCCTGTAATTGTACAGTCTGCTTAGTTCCAGGCCTGAATCATCTATATATGTATGCATTGCGGGAGTGCCGTTATGTATATGAGAAACAGTAGATACTCTTACAAACTCTCCGCCCGCTTTACTTCTATGTATCTCGTAATAATCAATATCAAATTCATCGTTGGTATCCCATTCCAGGTAAACATACTGGTCATCTTCTATCCACTCAAGGGTCAATCCCGATGGAGCTGCAGGAACAGTATCTCCGGCTACAACATAAACTATATTGCCGACAGGAGATTCGGTTTCCCAGATTCCTTCCCCTACTATAGTTTTAATAGACATATAATAAGTAGCTCCCGGCAAGGGAAGAATGACCACCGTTTCCTGCGGGGTGCCTTTAACTTCGGCAGCACCATCCGGCAATGATGAGGCCTTCTGCCACCACTCCTCCTTGTCCGGGCCGGCATCGTACGTGCTGTACCTTATACGGTAAAAATCACCTCCCAGCGATTGCCAGCTGAGTATAACCTCCCCGTCACCGGATCCCTCTTCTCCGGACAGGTCTGTAATTCTCGGAATTTCCGATGCGACTGCATTAACCTGTATCACAATACCGGGATACGAAAAAGCCAATTCAGTTCTCTTATCTATTTCGCTTATATTCCCGAACTCGTCCGCGAAAATTATGGCAAAATAATAGGTAGAACCCGGGACAAGTCCTATTGCGGTAAAATCCATCTCGTCACCCGGAGAACTCCATAAAGTCTGAACTGTTTGATATGATGCTCCACCCCACCACTCTTCAATACTGCCAAAATCAGAGACCTTTCGCGTACTTGCGCGAATATAATAATCTTTTATCTCAACATCCGTCGGGGAACCTTCGGGAAAACCCGGGGCTTCCCATTCAAGATCAATGGCTCCGGCTCCGCTATCGGCATATTCGGCAGCTTCAGCATTAAAGGTCTGCAGCTTCTCCGGCGGTATTTTTGGATTGGGACGCAGGGAAATCGAGATATCCTCAGTGTGGATAAAAACTTCGGCGCATGAATATTTAAATACAAAAACACAGAGCAGTAAGATGGCTGCCGGAATTCTTGCATTTAATTTTAGATGCCGAATTTTATTCATGCCTTAAGTTTTAACCTCAATCTTCCTTTCAAGGTTTTTCCTCCGTTGAGAAATAGACTCTTCCGTAAAGGTCAACAGGAATCTCCAGCCATAGGATCCTCGCGAAAACCACTGCAGCGTAACTCTTACCGTAAAATTCTTCCCTCTTTGGTACTTTTATCCTCATCTCTACATCCTCAATACTTCTGGGACGGGATTTAAGTTTCGGATTAACAAAAACAACCGAAAATTCATCCGGTATATGCTCATAGCCTCTTGCCACCCCGTAGCTTTGGGGACTTTCAGCCAGAAGAAACTCAATTTCGTATTCTTCTCTGCTGCGGTTTACCAGTTGCAGTGACGGTATATCAAAACCGTCAAGAACCAATTCTTCACCGGGTACTGCTTTTTCCTCTACGAAAAGGCTCATAGGCTCCAGATCAACCATCAGGGAATCCAGTATTCTTCTGCGATGCTCCTGTAGAGCCACCTGAGGAGTCAGTCCGGTTGAGAACCTCAGGCGGCTCGCAAGAGCAAAACTTATAGATACACCGTGTAATCCAGGCTCCTCAAGCGTCTGGGTAACCAGCATTGCCTGAAAGTGCCTGTCAGCGTACTCATCCTGCGGGGGTATGGCTACGACAACATCACAGTCCGTCGATTCACCTGGTTTGAGTGTGAAAACGGACGGAGAGATCCTTACCCACGAGATATCCGGAACGGGTTCGTACCCGTCCCGGAGTTCTCGCTGACGGGGTTTCTCAACTACAACTTCAACCGTAACTGTTTTATCAGTCATATTAGTAACCTGGTAGGGAAGGTTCTGATTCTGCTTTACGCTGTAGACCATGCCGGGGTTAAGGCCGCCCAATGTCACATCGGTGAATTTGGTAGACAGTCCGTGCCTTACCTCCCCGGCGCTGGCGCTACCGGCAAGAATCAGAAAACTTACAATCCAGGATGCTTTACGCATATTCCTATACCTAGTCGGACAACCCTTTTATCCTGACAGTTATGGTCTGCTGCTGCGTATGGCCAACACTTGTGGGCATTTCAAGATTGAACCACAGGTTCTCACTCGCACCGGATTCTCCCGTCGGAGCCAGCACCAGCTGATCATCAGATTCATCGGTCAGGTCGTTATATTCTTCCTTGGTTGTGATGAATACAGCAGAAGAGCCTACCACATCCCAGTTATCCGGCACGCTTGCCTGGGCAACAGCACTTAACCTGAATACGTTATTTCCCGGGGTACCCATTGTCCACGGATCTCCTGCGCTGGTTATGTCCCAGACTGTTTTTTCAAACTTGAGATCCACGTTGCCCTGGTTGGCTATTGTAAGGGCAGTAACATTACCGGTGGACTCCCCGACATCCACATTGCCCAGACTAATCAGATCCGGCGATATCGTGAAATTAGCAGTCACAACCGGGGTAACTGTTATAGTGACATTCTGCGTTGATGACTGAATCTCTGCAGCCGCACGGCCTGCAGCAAAAACAAGCATAGCCGCGACCATAACCAGTAGTTTCTTTCTCAGCATAAAGCTTCCTCCTTCAAACAATTTCTTCCCAATAACCTCACCTTGACCTTTTTCAAACCCTGAAACTCTTCCAGTCCTCCTTTCAGGCATTCACAACAACACATATTTTTATTTCCTTTCCGCCTCTATTGTCACAGAAATACTCTGCTGCCTGCGGGTTGACACACTCGCGGGCATATCTATCCTGAACCATAGGTTTCTTTCTTCTCCCATAGACACTCCGCTTCCTGTCTGCTGGTACTCCCCGCCGCCGGGAAACGTAAAATTTTCATCTGATGATTTCCTGGGAAAACTTTCCATTAAGATGTCGCTGTCATGCTCATCATCAAAGAATGAATTTAGAGTATTTGTACCGTGAAAAATCGCATAAAACCTGAAAAGATTGTATCCGGGAGCCGTATCGGTGGACCTCCAAAGCGACGGCCCTCCCCCATCCTGAGTTATTGAAGAGATAAAAAGAGTATAGTCAAGGTTAACATTACCCGTATTGTGGACCTGTATGGAATTGAGCGAAACCGTGGACTGTGCAAGTAAAACCCTGTCAAAATCATAGTTGTCAGGTGATATAGATATACTTATAACTTCCGTTACAGCAGCGGTTGCCCTGTTGGACATGTAGGACCAGTTGCCGGGATAATTGGGGCCGTCAGAAGAATCCCTGGTCCAGAGTCGAAAATAGAAAGTAACTCCTCCCTGCAGGCCTGTTATAGATTTTGTATTAGTCTGGTCCGGTGATATATTTGTTGAAAACTCAAGGTCATATCCGGAATCCCAGTCTATCAGGGGCTCCGTGGACCACCTTATCCTGTAGGCTCCGTTTGTTATATCCCCGGTCATACCGTTATCTCCCGGAGTGGTCCAGGAAAGCGTAACCGACCCGTCATCCTCGGCAACAGCCTCAAGATCGGTGACGGCCGCAGGGGCTATTCTCACCCATACAGAAGCCTGTTCGGAAATGCCGGACCAGTTCTGAACTGTTTCCCAGTCTCTTGTCCATATACGGAAATAGTATGTAGTTTCCTCGGGAAGACCCTCTATAATATACGACCGAAGGCTCCCGGGCTCAACAGAATGGGTTGGAATTGCAATATCATAGGTCTCGTGGTCGCCCCATTCCTGGGACGGATTACTTGAATACTGTATTCTGAATTCCGCCAGGTCTTCAGGTTTACCCAGCGTACCTTCCGAGCCGGAAGCGCCGGGAGCCACCCAGGAAAGTTTTATGTCACCTTTTAACGTATATGTCGACGCCCATATTTCGGTTATCGGAGCGGGCGGAGTGTCATCAAGAAGTGTAGTGCCGGAGGCCTGGTTAGATTTTTCAGATACGAACCCCGCCTCACTTACTATCCAGAGATGAAAATAATAGGTTGCGCCGCTATCCAGTCCGTCTACTGTATAGTATTGAGTTGCGCCGGGATGAACAGACTTTGTTGATATGCTTATCTGGGAATTCTCAACCGACCAGTCAGCTTCAGTGTAGGTGGCATACTGTATGCGGTATGTACCCGTCCCTAAAGTACCCACATAACCGGTACTTCCGGTAAAAGACCACTTTAGAGTCAGTTCAAAAAACTTGTCCGGTTCCAGAACCTCAAGGTCTGTTACCTTGCCGGGAGAGACATGTTCCCAGAATGCAGGCGGAATGAAACCCAGATCGGCTTTTTTGCCGCTGCCGGAATGGCGCTGGACAAACGGCTGCTGGTGTGAAGATTCCAGAGTGTAGCCGCCGCCCTGTGAAATACCGCCTCCCCCATCAATAACTGTAACATCGACACGGTAATCGTCTTTTTCCATAACAGGCATTGCCGAGGCTGAAGAAAAGAAAAAAACCGTAAAAAAAAGAATAGAACAAACCTTGAGGAATTCTTTATATATTTTTCTGTTTATATGAAACTTCAAGGCTGAACCCGCAACCCTTGCGATACCGGAAAAAAAAGTCCCGGATCGCTCACTATGAAGACTCTGGCTCTAATCCTCAAAAATACTCCTTATCTCCTTTTATTATATTATAAATCCTCTAAGTACGCTCTAAAAGATTTTTAATTTTTTCTTTAAATTCTTTCAAAACAAGTGGTTTTCTTATGAAATCATCTGCGCCGGCCTGAAGTATTTTCTGGCGGTTCTCTTCCTTGTAGTAACCGGTCATTGCGAGAACTTTTATCTCATCGCCAAGTTCCTTGCGTATCTGACTGCAGACATCAAAACCGCTTATACCGGGAAGCATAATGTCAAGAATTACAAGGTCTGGGCCGAATGAATGAATTTTGCTGCCGGCAGAAAAACCGTCTTCGGCGATATCCATTTTAATATCAAATTCAAAATCTTTGAGAACCGCTGTAATAAACTCCATTACATCCTCGTCATCTTCAACCACCAATATTCTTGGCACACCCGGAGTGGAAGAAATACCCCTCTCAGGTATCTCGTTCTCATGTAAAAAGATTTTCAGATGTTTGGCTCCGATTCTGTTATGGCCGCCCGGAGTTTTAAAAGATTTCAACAAACCCGATTTTATCCAGTTGTTTACGGTAGCATGCGTAACACCTGTTATCTCTGCTACTTCCTGGGTTGTATAGTGATTTTTCATAATATAATATCCTTCAAAAAAATACTAATACATTTTTTACTTTTTTTCAACTTTTTACAATTTTTATGAATTTTATATTTGGTTTATTAGATTGGAAGGAATATAAACAGAAACGGTTGCCCCCCTACCCGTACCACTGCTTGATATTTCAATCAGGCCATTATGGTTCTTCATTATGCGGTAGGAAATAGAGAGCCCGAGCCCGGTCCCCTGCCCTATATCTTTAGTAGTATAGAATGGCTCAAAAGCGCGAGAGGCAGCTTCTTCAGTCAGACCGGTTCCGGTATCTGTAAACTCGGTCAGAAGATAATCCCTGTTCTCCCGTTTGGTTCTTGATACTTTTATGGTAATCCGGCCTCCGTCAGGCATTGCCTGCATAGAATTCTGTATTATGTTTAAAAAAACCTGCTGGAGATTACGCGCAGATGCAGTAACACGCAAATCTTTAGAGACATATTGCTTTGTTATTTTTATCCCTTTGGAAACTGCCTCGGTCTGACAAAGGATAAGAGTTTCATTAATTATATCTCTAAGATCGTGTACTTTAAAATCGAATTTTTCTTTTCTGGAAAAATCCAGAAGCCCCGACACAATTGCGCGGCATCTTAAGGCAGCCCTCTCCATCTTTTTTACGGTCTGGTACAGAGGGTTCTCTTCGGGAATTTTCTGAAGGATTAACTGGGAATGTCCGAGTATTCCTGTAAGCGGATTATTAATCTCATGGGCAACGCCTCCGGAAAGCTCACCTACCGCTGCCATTTTACCCATCTGAGTTATCTTTAACTGATACTCTTTCAGGTCCTGTATCATCCTATTAAAGGAATCTGATATTTTCCTGAACTCACTTTTTGTTTTCAGTTTAAGGCGATGATCAAGATTTCCTTTCCCAACGGCATCCGTAGCCTGCTCCAATTTCTTAAGAGGTGTCACAACAGCCCTGTAAAGGCTGTACCCCATAATCGAAACAAAAACAAGCACGAGAAAAAAGAATATTATAAAAAAAGTTGCCAAGCGCATCTGGAAAGAAACCGCAGTATTATGTGAAACTCTTACTCTTTCATCAACAAGAAGAATCCCTTCACTTAAAAAAGCCCTTATTCCTTCTAATTTACCGGGAAGAACCTCGTCCGCAAGCCGGACAGCATCTACCCTGCGGCCCGTTTCTGCAAGGTCAACAACCTCGCCGGCGCTTAACTCAAATTCCCCGAGCAGGGTCCTGAGTTCAGCAAGGAAACCGGCAAACAACCCGAATTCATTCATTTTATCAAGCATATCTGTTAATTCGCGTCTTTTATCGCGAAAATTATGTATTTCACTTTTCTGAGACAGATATACATAGTAGTCAAGGGCCTGGACTTTCTCTACAAATACTCTTTTAGATTCCCCAAGGTTCTCGCGGAATTGAACATAACTCCTGGCGTTGGTGAAATACTCCGCCTGCTGGCGGTTAAGATAAATAGTAGTAATGCCAAGGACGACAATGGAAGAAACAAAAACAGTAAAGATAAGTATTATTCGCAGTTTAATAGACATCTACAATAAGTTGCCCGTAAAAATCAGCTGGGTTCTGCCTTTTATGCAGGCTCCGGGTTTTTTTTATTCAGGTTAAACTTTAGTTTTCTTATGGCAACATCCTGAATATCACGAACTTTATATGCTGAAAGACCCATTTCTTTACCTATTTCGTCGTAGGTATGAATTCCTTTATCATCCAGACCGAATCTCATAGTTATAATTTTCTTTTCCCGTTCATCAAGAACAGAAAACATGTTTTCAATTTGTTTTCTGATACTTATTTTATCCAGCAGCTCCTCGAAAAAAGATTCGTCATTGCCTTCTATGAAATCTTTAAGCGTGCGAGCATCATCATTATCCATATAGAAATCTAGGGATTTTACATATTTCATCCTCTTCACAGACATAAGAACATCAACTATTTCAGATATGGACTTATCTATTTTTTCCGCTACTTCACCGTAATCGGGAACCGAACCGGATTCTCTGAGAAGACGGGAAGTTGCCTCCTCAATTTTTTTAAGGTCCCGGAGTTTCTTTTCTGGTATGGGTATAACACTTCTTGCGCTTAATATTGATTCCTGAAAATGTTTCTCAATCCACCAGGATGCGTAATGTGAAAACTTGCACCCTTTGTCCGGATCAAATTTTTCAACCGCCTTTATGAGACCAATATTGCCTTCTTCAATGAAATTAAGGAAATCCATTCCTATTGATGGGTAATAATATTTTTTTGCGAGAGTAATTACAAGTGGAAGGTTTACTTCAATCAGTCTAAGACGGGCCTCTTTTGCCTTTTTACCCTTCCCCTTGGATTTACGGAATAAATCAACTTCTTCCTTTTCAGCAAGAGGTTCAATTTCATGGATCTGTCTTATATAAATTTTTAATGCTGATTCGGACACCCTGCTCCTCTATAAAATTCGTAGAATCCGGTACGCTGTGCCGGTATGTAAGTAAAGCAGATCATACAGGCACAGCCCGGAAAATTACCTGGTGTATTATTCTTTTCTTGTATTTTCCTCAATATTCATAAGCAGCTTTACAATACCGGAAAAGGTATAGAGTATCGCAAAATAAAGGGCTCCGACAAGGAGGGCCACAATACTCATCCCCCTGGGGCTTCCGGGCTGACCACCACCTATAAGAATTATAAAGAAAGAAAGGACTCCAAGCCCGCCAACCAGCCAGGCGAGTATCTCCATAATTTTAACAACAATCAACAGCACTTTGTTCTGTCCCATTTTTTCCTCCTATCTCTTATCAACTCAACTTCCACCTGTAATATGCTAATACATAAAATTTTCTAAGTCAAGGTTGCCAGCCCCGGCCCCAAAATCCGCCCGGTTAAATGTATTTCAATATAGTATTATCAAGCGAATTTTATCAGACTTCACTTCTTTTAATCCTTATTTCAATTCTTCTGTTCTTCTCCCTGTTCTCAGGGGTATCGTTGGGCGCAACCGGCCTATACTCGCCGAATCCAACAGGGATAAATCTCCTGCCTGCTATAGTCTCAACAATTGTAAAATAGTGAATAATGCTGAACGCCCTCTCAAGGGAGAGTTCCCAGTTGGAAGAGTAAGGCGATGCGGAAGAAAGCGGCACATTGTCAGTATGCCCTTCAATTACAACCTGATTTGGTATATTTCTTATTATGCCGGCAAGTTTTTCAAGAAATGGCAGAGCCGACGGCTTAACTTCAGCCCGGCCTGAATCAAAAGCCAGCGGCTCGGCAAAAACAACCCTTATATCCGCTTTATCAACCTTCACCTCGGCAAACCTTCTTATTCCGCTGTCCTCTATAAAAACGTTAAGCAGATGAGCCATATTCTCCTCTTCCCTGCGAATTCCAAGTTTATCAAGCCTTCTGGTATCCGGAGTCCCGCCGACTTCAGCCTGAAGCACATTAATTACACTTTCAAACTGCTCCTCATCCGCATAATGGGAAAACACATATAGAAGCATAAAGAAGACAAGAAATATTGTCATCAGATTGGAATATGTCAAAAGCCAGCTTTTCTCGCTGTTCATAATCTGACAATGGAAATTTCCACCCTCCGGTTCATAGCTCTTCCCTCTTCAGTTTCGTTTGAAAACACAGGACGATACTCCCCGTGCCCTATCGCGCTTAGCCTTTCAGGGTCTATACCGCTTCTTTCCATATAACCCAGCACGCTTAAGGCACGGGCCCCTGAAAGTTCCCAGTTGGAAAAAAAACGCCGGCTGCGCGTTATAGGTATGTTGTCTGTATGACCCTCTATAATTATGTCATTTGGTAAATCACGGACAATATCAATAATTTCATCAAGAACAGGATATCCTTCCGGCATAAGCCTGTCATCTCCGGGTTGGAAAGTAATTCCCTCACGCAAAACAATCCTTATTGTTTTCTCATCGATGTCGACCATAACAAACTCTTCAAGTTTCTGGTCGGTCATCATCTCTTCTATCCTCCGCCCGGCTTCAACCTCAATGGCAATTGCCGTACCGGGCGCGCCGGACATTGTCTCCTGCAGATTTCTCAACAGGCCCTCCTGTTCCTCGTGGGTAACCCGTGTAGAGGAGTAAAGAACAAGAAAAAAGAGGACCATATTTGTAACAAAATCAGAGTAAACGGTCAGCCAGAGGCCGCCGCCTCTTCTATTTCTTCCGGGCATTTATTTCATAGACCTGTACTGCTGGGAAAGGAAAAGTTCAAGTTTTCTCTCTATCATATAAACCCCCTCCCCTTTTTGTATTGCAAGGAGCCCTTCGCAGGCAATTTTTTTTGCAAGGCCTTCCTGGTCAGAGTAAGCATGAAGTTTATTTAAGACAGGAATAAAAATGAAATTAGCCGCAAATATTCCGTAAAACGTAGTCGTTATGGCTATAGACATTGACGTTCCTATAACCTCCGGGTTTGTAAGGTTTCTCATAACCTGTATAACCCCTATAAGAGTCCCGAGAAGGCCAAATATAGGGGAATAGGTACCCATTGTCCTAAATACATTAGCATACTGCTTGTGTCTCTCTGAGGTAAATTCAATCTCCTTATTAAGATTGTCCCTTATCTCATCAGACGAGATATTCTCAAGTATCATCTGAATTCCGCTGTTTATAAAATCATCCTGCGTATTTTCTTCACTTAGCGAAGCGACTCCTCCCGCTTTAACAGACCTCGCCAGCCTGAGAACTTCATTTATAACATAACGCGCCTTTGATACCCTGGGAGGAAAAAAAACAAGAAAAACCAGCTTAGGTATTTTTTTTACAACATTGAAGGGATAACTTATAAGAGTTGACCCGAAAGTTCCCCCGAAAACCAGGATCAGAGACATCGGATTGTACAACAAACCCAAAATCTCACCTTCAAGCATAACAAGGTATACAGCTCCTAACCCCATACCCAACCCCAAAATAGTCATCAAATCCATTTTTTACCTCTTTTTCTGCTTTCTATTCAGATATTAGCATTTATCCCGTAAGCATTTTTAATTAATTCCTTACGGGCAAGCGCGACCTCTTTCTCATCAATTTCAGGCAGGTAGGAAAGCTCTTCTTCTATCATTCTTGACATACCTGCCGGAAGTTTCTTCTTAAGGCCGGCAAGGGCTTCCTTATCCTGCCCTTTTAAGGCCCGGGCAACAATAGCAACTCCGGATTTCCTAACCACGGGAATAAGTGCTGCTGAATCAAATCCGAGTATATCTTCAAATGAAATCATGCTGCTTTTAAGTTTTTCAGCCAGGGCAGGGTTGACTTCAGCAGTGGCCGCAACCATTTTTTCCTGCTCATCCGAATCAATATCTCTGAAGATCCTAAGAACGCTTTCCTCACCCCCTACAACATTTTCAACCTTAGCACGAAGCCTTTTTTCAGTTTCAGATATTTTCTCCGGCGGAAGGAAGTTTACTTTACTCATAAAACGAACTGTTTCCCATTTTTTATTACCAGGGAGCCTTGATAGCAGCCATGATAAATATTCATCCGGAAGATGCTCGCATAATATTGCAGTTGCTTCCACGGGTTCATTTTCAAGGACATGAAGCATTCTACTGAGGTTTCCGCTATTCACAAATGAAAAATATTTAGACTCCCGGCTTTCTGTGATTTTTTTAACTGTTCCAGATTCCGGGCCACCGATATCTAAAGCGTTTCTTCCCTGTATTGAAGTAATTGCTATCTGTCTTTTAGCCTGCTTTAAATAACTACCGACAGGGCCAAGCAGAAAAACAAATGCAAGAAGCAAACCGGATATCCGGTAGGTTTGAGGGTTTTCAAGTAAGGCATATAAATCTATACCCGAAGAAGCGGCGAGAGTATTTTCAATATTGAGAACATCTCCTCGATCATAGTCAAGATGCAGTAATTCTGTAAGGAAAGTCCGAACAGCGGGTATCTCTTCTTCAGGAAAATCTTCAGGAAGATAGAGTTTAACTATCATCCGCCTCAAAAAATAGCGCATCGCCGGAGCCTCTCTGGCCGACATTACTTCCTCGGCTACCGGAACCCCGGGAAGAACAAACCTTCTCTCGGCTTCCTGCTCCATCTCGCCGACGCTCAAAAACGGGACAGCGTCTATGCGTATAATAACTTCCGAAACCCCGAACCTTTTTTTGAAAAGCTCCTCCGCACGGCTTCGAAGTTCATTTTCAAGGGCAATCCGTTCCCTGCCAAGTTCAACAAGAAGAGAACTTTCGGCATATCCGCATGCAATACCGGCAAAAAGCACAACTAAAACCATTACCCTTTTAAAATATAAAATCATTAAACTTATCTCCTTCAATTCTTTTCCAGATGACACTTTTTGAGAGATTCTACCGTAGAATTTCCACGGGCATAATCTGTTTTCCACACGCTCTGTTTAGGGCAGCTGATGCGGCGTAAAACTTATAAATATTTTCGTATAGAGAGTTTTCAACCTGAACGACATTATTGCGGGCTTCCATTACATCTTTAAGAGAAGCCTGACCAAGAAGTCTGTTTTTATCAATAATTTCCACCCGGCGTTTTTCCACATCAAGTCTTTTTCTTGTATTATTAACAAGATCCATGGTTCTGTGAAGAATCCTGAGGTTATTTTCAACTTCTCTTTCTATCTGTTTCACAGTATTCTCTAAATCCATTTCTGACTGCATTCTTACAACTTCCTTCTCTTTTTCGGAATGAACCCGCTCAAGGCCGTCAAGAAGAGAAAATTGCGCTACATGCTCCCGGCTCTGAATTCTCTGTGAAGCGTCAATTATTGCTGCCGATGGGTCGCTCACCCTATCCCCCCCGTACCTGTAAGAAAAAGTATTACCCCAGAAACCCCACCTTAAATTTAAAAATACTGACCACTGATCCACAAGAAGCAGGTCCCTGTCAACAAAAGCCTCTCCGCTTCTCCCGTAAAAACCTTCAAGAGTAAGTGCGGGATAGTTTGCCGCCCCGGCTACCCGTTCATCGTATTCGGATTGGCTGACTACTAAACGGGCTATCTTCATTTCCGGCCGGTTTTCAAAAGCGATTCGCAGGCAATCCTCAAGCCGGTACGCAACAAGAGACGGAGAAAAAACCAGGTCCAGTTCCCTTTCCCCAACTTCGAGTTCAGGATCGCTGCATACAATCCTTAAGTCCATAAGCGCTATGGCCAGTTCATCCGCAGCAATATCTTTCTGTATCCTGATACTTTCTTTGAGATTTGAAATATCCTCGTAATCAATTTCAGTTTTTATCTCTCTTTCGCGCTGACGGCGTGCAATTTCATAATCCCGTTCTAACTCAGAAATGAGACTCTCATAGTTGGAAAGAATATTCCTGTGCATCAGAACTTTATAGTAAGCATCGGCGACCTCATTTTCTATTTCAGCAAGTATGCGCTGATGCGAGGCTTCGGCCACCTGAACACCTTTCCTTTCCCTGCGGTAACCGAAATAACGGCCGCCTCCCTGAAAAACAGCCTGCTCAAACCTTACACCGTAACTCTCGGCCCGGTAGGGGTCATCAAAAGTCTCCCCCTCTGAGCTTCTGTATTCAAGCACCAGAAAAGGCCCCAGAAACCTGGTTGCGTTCACAAGCCGCATCCTGGCCAGGTTTACCTGCTCCAGGGATATATTTATA
>PWOI01000128.1 GCA_003557485.1 Elusimicrobiota bacterium
GAGTTTTCTATACCGTCCGCTGGGAAAACTGACACCGGTCGGAATCAGTGTTTCAGGAGCCGTTTCACACAGCCTTGCACAGGTAGCAGTCGCTTATTTCATTTTAGTAAGGCATACGGGGGTTTTTTATTTTCTTCCATTAATAATACTCTCGTCAGTGATTGCCGGATGGGTTACGGGGCTTGCGGCAAAAACCGTTTCAGTGTCAATAGCTCCCTATGCGGACAGAAAAGTTTACCTTGTGTCCACATCCGAACGTAGAATAAGCATATTAAAATCCAAGGGAGTGCCGGTTCTGACAGTTTCCCCGGAAATAGAGGAGGATTTACCTCTTCCAGTTGAAACCCCCCGGGAATACGCCTCGAGGCAGGCAAAAAACAAACTGGACAGCTTAAAGGGAAAGCTTCGGGGACCGGGTATAGCGCTTTCTGCAGATACAGTGGTTGAATGTGGAGGGAAAATATACCTTAAACCTGATGATTCGGGAGAAGCACACAGTATGATTACAGAACTCAGCGGTAAGGTTCAGACTGTATACACTGCGGTTTTTGCCGAAAATCTTGAAACCGGAAGAAGAGAGAAAACCGTTGGAAAAACCGTGCTGAAGCTAAAAAAAATACCGCCCGAAGAAATAAAAAGGCTGTCCGATAAAAATCTTGATAAGGCAGGGGGCTATGCTCTCCAGGGGCTGAAAGACAGATATATTAAATGGATGAAGGGAAGTTATTTAAATGCGGTAGGTTTTCCCGCAGGAGCAGTATCGGGGCTTCTTAAAAAAGTCTCGCGGGTTCGTCCGGTCTCTCAGTCCTCTGAGGAGGCTGAATAACATTAAAATTTATATCAATCCGGGCGTTTTGCCTTAGATTTTCCATCCAGTAGTTGTAGAGCGAAATTCTTTTTTCCTGCAGGATTTCTTCTCTGAGTTCCATCGCCCGTTCCTGAAAATTATCCATGGATCCGTATTCCGTCTTATAATAAAGTTCAAGTTCGGGATCCGACACTATAGCGGTTGATATAACTGCCTGTTCCAACTTCTGCACGGCGATGCTTCGGCGTATCATTTCTTCAAATTGATCAGGAGTCATTCCCAGGTTAAAATTAAGGACATTTCTGTATATATCAGGGTGAAACTGTCCCTCGTGCTGGAACTGCGGCAGGCTTCTTATTGTCTGTATTATTTCATCATCTGATACGGTTATTCCCATACGTTTTGCCTCCTGCAGCATCAGTTCCTGGTTGATAAGAGAAAAAAGAGCCTGCTGCCTTACCATCATGGCATCATCGTCGGTGACGGTTCCCTCTGAATCTTCCCTGTAGCGCCTTATCCGCCTTGAGAACTCGCTCTGGAATTCCTGTATTTCAATTCTGGTTCCGTTAACAGTTGCCGCATAGGTTTTAAGGCCACCGGTACCATACCAGAAGAATATTCCGATAATAAAAAGGCCGGCGACTATCCAGAGGACTGTTTTCATGTGTTTTCTCATTTGATTCATCATAACAGTAGAATACTATAATAAATTGTTTGAAAATTCAAATCTTTTCTGATATATATAAGCCATGATAGTTGTGATAGATTACAATCTTGGTAATATAAAAAGTGTTTTCAGGGGATTTGAGAAAATAGGTGCTCCTGTAAAAATTTCATCTTCCGCTTCTGATATTGACAGGTCCGACGGAATGGTGCTTCCGGGAGTCGGAGCTTTCAGAAAGGCTATGGAAAATCTGGAGTCTCTGGGACTGACAGATAAGATAAAGAAAAACATATTTTCAGGTAAACCCTACCTGGGAATATGCCTTGGGCTGCAGGTTCTTTTCAGTTCGAGCTGCGAACACGGTGAAACGGCCGGACTTAACATAATAAAAGGAAAAGTTAAAAAATTCGGGTCAGGGGTCAAGATTCCGCATATGGGCTGGAACAATGTCCGGTATAAAGAAAAAACAACAATCTTTAACGGAGTAGAGAGCGGGTCCTATTTTTACTTTGATCATTCGTATTATGTGGAGCCTTCGGAAGAAACAGTCTGTGCAACCACCGTTTACGGGAATGAATTCACTTCGGCTGTAGTTAGAAATAATATTTACGGGGTACAGTTCCATCCGGAAAAAAGTGGAGAAAAGGGGTTAAAAATGCTTAAAAATTTTTCAGAGATATGCTTACCAAAAGAATAATACCGTGCCTGGACATAAAAGACGGTAGGGTTGTCAAAGGAATTGAATTTAAAAACCTGCGGGATGCCGGGGATCCCGTAGAGGCGGGAAAAAGGTATTCAGAAGAAGGGGCCGACGAACTGGTTTTCCTGGACATAAACGCATCGGCAGAGAACAGGAAATCAACAGTGGACCTGGTTTCAAGGGTTGCCGCCAGTGTTTTTATACCTTTCACCGTTGGCGGCGGAATAAGTGAAATAGAAGACATTAAAAATATTCTCCGGGCCGGAGCTGATAAAGTATCAATAAATACTGCTGCATTTGAAAATCCCGATCTTATTAAAGAGTCTTCGGAAGAGTTTGGGGTTCAGTGCATAGTATGCGCAATAGATGCCAGAAAAAAGGAAGAAGGCAAATGGGAGGTTTATTTAAGGGGCGGCCGCCAGGCTACAGGTACGGATGCTGTTGAATGGGCGCGCAAGGCAGCCGATTTGGGAGCCGGAGAGATTCTTCTGACCAGTATGGACGCAGATGGAACAGAAGACGGTTATGACATTGAACTCACTAAAGCCGTTGCTGAAGCTGTTAATGTCCCTGTCATAGCTTCCGGCGGAGCCGGCAACCTGAAACATCTTTCCGACGTAATTAAATTCGGGAAAGCAGATGCGGTATTGGCTGCATCTATTTTTCATTTCAAACAGCACAGCATAAAAGAAGCAAAACTGTATCTTCAAAAAGAAGGGATTCCGGTAAGGTTTTAATCGAGAAGAAATTATTTAATTTCTTCTATAAATTCTTTTATTCTGGAAAGCCCTTTGGAGATGTTGTCCATGGAAGCCGCATAGGAAAGGCGTATGTAACCGGGTGCTCCGAACCCTTCTCCCGGAACAACCGCAACAAGCTTTTCTTCAAGGAGTTTAGTTGCGAATTCATCAGAGGATGATATCCCGCCCCGAAGCAGAGAGCTTATATCCGGAAATATATAAAAAGCTCCTGCCGGCCTGTTTACTTTAATGCCGTCAATGGAGCTGATCTCATCGTATATATAGTCGCGCCTTTTTCGGAACTCTGCAACCATCTCCTGTATGGCCCGTGAGCTTTCAGGCGAATCCAGGGCCTCAATAGCGGCATACTGTGATACTGTTGCGGGGTTCGAGGTTGAATGAGATTGGAGCCGTCCGCACGCGGCAATAATTTCCCTGTCACCCGCAGCATAGCCGATGCGCCATCCGGTCATGGAGTAAGCTTTTGAAATTCCGTTTATCACAATGGTCCGATTCTTCATTTCCGGTGATACCTGGGCTATACCGTAAAATTCTTCTTCATAAGTTAAATGTTCGTATATTTCGTCTGAAATCACATAAATGCCGTTTTCGAGAATTACAGAGGAAAGTTCTTTAAGTTCATCTTTAGTGTAAAGAGCCCCTGTAGGGTTTGAAGGGGAATTAAGGATTAAAATCTTTGTCTTGGCGGTGATATTCTCCTTGAGCAGAGAAGGGGTTATCTTGAAATCCGGACCGCACTTTACTTCTATGGGGGTTGCGCCTGACGCTTTTACCATTTCCGGATATGAAACCCAGTAAGGAGCGGGAATTATTACTTCGTCGTCCTGCTCTGCCAGGCATAGGATCACATTAAATAATGAGTGTTTTGCTCCGCAGTTTATTATGACTTCATCCGGTGCGTATTCAAGTCCGTTTTCATTTTTAAACTTACGGCATACCGATTTTTTAAGAGCGGGCAGGCCGCTGGCTGGAGTATACTTGGTTTCACCTCTTTCGATAGAAGCTATAGCTGCTTTTTTAATAAAAGAGGAAGTATCAAAATCCGGTTCGCCGGCTCCGAATCCTATGACATCTTTACCCTCGCTTTTAAGCTGTTTGGCATTAGCCGAAATGGCGAGAGTTGATGAAGTCTCTATTTTCTGTGCTAGCTGAGATATTTTCATAGTTCAAGGAAATTTTATAAAAAATATTTTAAAAATCAACCTTAAGTTGACATAATAGCACCAAGTTTATTATCATAAACAATCCGCGCTGGCGGAATCAGGTTTTAATGCACCCTCGTAGCTCAATGGATAGAGCAACGGCCTTCTAAGTCGTAGGTTGGGCGTTCGAATCGCCCCGAGGGTGCCAGAGTGGTGTTTGTTTAAGCAGAAGTGGGCCGCTAGCTCAACCGGCAGAGCAAGTGACTCTTAATCACTAGGTTTGGGGTTCGAGTCCCCGGCGGCTCACCATCCTGTCTTCCGGCGGAAATAAAGTTTTTGTCGCGGTGGCGAAATTGGCAGACGCGCCAGGTTTAGGACCTGGTTCCTTTACGGAGTGCGAGTTCAAGTCTCGCCCGCGACACCACTATAGAAAAAATGTAACGGGAATAAATGAAAAGGATAAAATAATATGGAAGGACTTGAATATAAGATAAAGGATAAATCGGATTGCATAAAGGAAATTACGGTACAGCTTCCCTGGGAACAAGTTTCCCCGCAACTTGAAAAAGTTTATGCAGACATAAGGAGACAGGTGCAGCTTCCGGGTTTCAGAAAAGGAAAAGTTCCTGTTGATATGGTAAAGGAGCGCTACGGTGAGGAAGCCCGGCAGGAAACAGTTGAAAGGATATCCCCTGAAGTCTTAAAAGAAGTTCTTGAGAAAGAAAAACTGTATCCTGCAGTTACTCCTTCAATAACTGACTATGATTTTGAACCCTCGAAACCTTTTAAGATGTCGCTGCAGGTGGAGATTATGCCAGAAATAAGCCCGAAAAAATATAAAAAGCTTAAACTTGAGAAACATATTCACAAAGTAAGCCGTGAAGATGTTGAGAAAACAATTACAAGCCTTAAAGAAAACAACCCCCGGCTTGAAAGCAAGGAAGGCCCAGCGGAAAAAGGTGATTACGCCATAATTGAATTCACTGTCTCCAGGCAGGGAAGAAAAATCGATCTGGGTTCCGGAAACAGCAGGTTTCTTCTTATGGGGGAAAACAGCTTTCTTCCGGATTTTGACAAAAAGATATCTGGCATGAAAAAGGGGGACGAAAGAGAATTTGATTATACTTTTCCGGACAGTTACGATAAGCAACAACTGCAGGGCGAGACGGCAAAATTTAAAGTTTCTCTCAAGGAACTGAAAAGTAAAACCCTGGTTTCCGATGATGAAATAGCCGTAAGCATGGGTTTAAAAGATGCTTCGGAGCTAAGGGGTAAAATCAATGAGAGTCTGGAAAACCAGCTTAAAAGTTCCTCTGAGAATCATATGGAAAATGAAATCATAAAGCAGATTCTTGAGGGCAACAAGTTTGAGATTCCGCCGGGACTGGTACAAAAAAGAGCCTCCGAAATGTTAAAAAGTATGGAAAGTTACATATCCAACCAGGGAGGAGACCCTTCTGAAATAGACCGGAAGCAGGTTGAAAAGAGAGCAGAAAGGGAAATAAAGGCCGGAATAGTACTCGGCGCGATTGCTGAGAAGGAGGGAATTGAAGTTTCGGAAAACGACCTGAAGGAAAAAGTGGAAGAAATCAAAAAGCAGATAGGGACGGAAGATTCTGAAAAAGCGGAAAAGTATGTGAACCGTAACGCTGTTCTGACAGAAAAAGTTTTTGAATTCATTAAGGAAAATGCTAAAATCAGTGAAAAGGAGGTCAAGGAGAAAAAGTAATATGAGTATAAAAGAAGAATTAAAAGAAGAAATTATGCAGCTGGTTCCAATGGTAGTGGAAAAATCCCACCGGGGGGAAAGGGCTTTTGACATTTATTCCCGCTTGCTTAAGGACAGGATAATCTTTGTCGGGACACCCATAAATGACAATATTTCAAATCTTGTTATAGCCCAGCTTCTCTTTCTTGAGGCGGAAAATCCGGATAAGGACATTTCTCTGTACATAAATTCACCGGGTGGAGTAGTGACAGCCGGGCTTGCTGTTTATGATACTATGCAGTATATTTCTCCTACGATTTCTACGATATGCATGGGTCAGGCAGCTTCAATGGCAGCCTTGCTTCTTGCTGCGGGAGCCAGCGGTAAAAGATACGCTCTCCCGAACTCAAGGATACTTATTCACCAGCCGCTCGGCGGAGTTCAGGGGCAGGCTACCGACATAGGTATACAGGCAAAGGAAATAATGCGCGTAAAAGAACGGATAAACCAGATTCTGACCGACCATACCGGCCAGAAGCTTGAAAAAATAGAGAAAGATACCGAAAGGGACTTTTTTATGAGCGCCGCCGCTGCTAAAGAGTACGGCATAGTTGATGAAGTTATAGCGACAAGGAAAGAAATAACGAAATAAAATGTCTGAAAAGGTTACTCCTGAATTAAATAACTGTAATTTCTGCGGCAAAAGCGCAGGAGATGTCCGCAGGCTTATAGGCGGCGGAGAAACGCTTATCTGCGACGAATGCGTAGAAACGGCGCATCGCATACTTAATAAACCTTCGGAAAGTGAAAAGGATCTGCAGATCACCGAAGTTCCCCGTCCCAGCGAAATCAAAAAGATACTTGACGAGTATGTAATAAGCCAGGAGGAGGCCAAAAGAACTATATCCGTTGCAGTGTATAACCATTACAAAAGAATGGACGCTGGCAGGGTGGAGGGAAAAGAAGTCCGTAATAAGGTAAATGTAGATAGGGATGTAGAAATCGAAAAAGCGAATATACTTCTTCTTGGCCCTACGGGTACAGGTAAGACTCTTATTGCCCGTACTCTTGCCCGCATACTTAAAGTCCCTTTTGCAATAGCTGACGCTACAACTCTTACAGAGGCGGGTTATGTCGGTGATGATGTGGAAAATATACTTCTACGCCTGCTTCAGAACGCTTCTTTTAATAAGAAACGCGCCGAATGGGGTATAATATACGTTGATGAAATAGATAAAATAGCAAGAAAATCCGAAAGTCCTTCAATTACGCGTGACGTTTCTGGTGAAGGAGTTCAGCAGGCACTTCTTAAAATCATAGAGGGGACTATAGCAGACGTCAACCCGAAAGGAGGGAGAAAACACCCCCACCAGCAGTGTATTCCGATTGATACCAAAAATATTCTTTTTATCTGCGGAGGTTCCTTCAGCGGGCTCGAGGATATAATTGCCCGGAGGATTACCGAGAAAAAAATGGGTTTCGGAGCAGAGCTAGTTCGCCAGAAAGCTGACATCGGAGAAATTTTTAAATACGCCGAGCCGCACGATCTGAACCGCTACGGCTTGATACCCGAGCTTGTAGGGCGTTTGCCGGTACTGGCTCCGCTGCATGACCTTAACAGAAAGGATCTGGTTAAAATTCTTTCCGAACCAAAAAATTCCATAGTCAAGCAGTATCAAAAACTTCTGGCGATGGAGGGGATTAAGCTGACTTTTACAAAAGGAGCGCTTGAAAAAGTCGCCGAGATATCTATGGGTAAATACAGGGGGGCAAGAGGGCTGAGAACTGTTATTGAAAAGATAATGCTTAAGGTAATGTATGAGATTCCCGATAAGAAGAACATTGCCGAGTGCGTAATTAATGAAAAAGTAATAGAGAACCGAAGCGAACCCCGCCTTAAAACTGCCTGAGTAATCTTATGACTAAAATTAAGACAAAAATATTGCCTTTTTTACCTGTAAGAGATATAGTTGTTTTCCCCCATATGATGTTGCCACTTGCAGTCGGTAGAAAGAAGTCCCTGAAAGCTGTTGAGATTGCGGAAAGAAACAATGACCTTATTTTTATAGCTGCGCAGAAAGATATTTACAATGAGTCTCCATCAAGGGAAGATGTTTTTAGTATGGGTGTTCTTGCCGATATAGTACAGGTAATAAGTCTTCCCGATGATTCCAAACGGGTGCTTGTTGAAGCCAGGAGCAGGGCTTTAATCAGGGATATCCGGAGCGAATCCGGAGCGCTGAAGGCCGAGGTAGAGTTAGTAGCGGAGCCGGAGCCGGAAAAAAACACTGAAACGGACGCTCTTGTGAGAAGAGTTTCGGAACTTTTTGAAGAATACGGCATGATGAAACCCGGCACATATCTTGAAGGGCCAGCTGCCATTGAAGAAATAGAAGATATTTCAAAATTTACAGATATTGTCGCGGGAAATATGCTGCTTTCAAAAAAGCAGGCGCAAAGCCTACTCGATGAACTTAGCCCTGAATGCCGGCTTGAAAAACTTCTTAATCTTCTTGAAAAAGAGATAGAAATCCTGAAGATAAAGAAAAAAATAGAGGGAAGGGTTAAAAAGCGTTTCGATAAATCCCAGAAAGAATATTTTCTTGCCGAGCAGATGAAAGCGATAAAAGAAGAACTTGGAAAAACCCGCGAAGGGGCAGAGGATGAAATAAGCCAGCTGGAATCTAAAATAAATAAAACATCAATGACGAAAGAAGCGCGCCGGCAGGCTAAGACGGAACTCGGGCGCCTGGAGAAAATGATGCCCTTCTCTCCCGAGGCCACAGTAATAAGGACTTACCTTGAATGGCTTATAAAACTTCCGTGGGAAAAAAGGAGTGATAATAATATTAACTTATCTCGGGCGGCGTCAATCCTTGAGAAAGAGCATTACGGGCTCAGTGACGCAAAAGAAAGAGTTTTAGAATATCTGGCAGTATCAAAACTTTCCGACAAGCTTAAAACGCCGATTCTTTGTTTTGTCGGGCCTCCGGGGACAGGCAAGACTTCTTTCGGCAGGTCGATTGCCCACGCTCTGGGAAGGAAATTCACAAGAATTTCCCTTGGAGGAATAAGAGATGAAGCAGAAATAAGGGGACACAGGCGGACATATATCGGATCGCTTCCCGGGCGGCTTATCCAGTCAATGGCAAAAGCAGATACAAAAAATCCCGTATTTTTAATGGATGAGATAGATAAAATGGGTAAAGATTTTCGCGGGGATCCCGCGTCGGCCCTTCTGGAAGCACTTGATCCCGAACAGAATAAAAACTTCAGCGACCATTATCTTGAAGTCTCTTTTGACCTCTCTGAAGTAATGTTTATAACAACTGCAAATTCTATGTCTGCTATTCCACCGGCTCTTTTGGACAGAATGGAAATCATAAAATTCCCCGGGTATACAATAGATGAAAAACTGAATATAGCAAGAAAATTTCTTATTCCCAAGCAGAAAGAAGAGAATGGATTAGATGCAGCCGGATTTACTTTAAGCGACGCAGCCGTAAAATATATAATTGACAGCCATACCCGCGAAGCCGGTGTTCGCAGCCTGGAAAGAGAAATCTCCGGTATTTTCCGAAAAGTTGCCCGAGAGGCCGCCGAAAAAGGCATAAAGAAGAAAACTGTCAATATTAATAATATTAATGGTTATCTTGGCATCCCGGAATTCTCATATAACCGCGCCTCCGAAAACGATGTAGGAGTGGCGGCCGGAGTTTCTTGGACTGAAAACGGTGGAGAATCTCTCTCAATAGAGGTTTCATTGATGCCCGGCGACGGAAAACTGCGCCTTACGGGCAAACTGGGTGAAGTAATGAAGGAATCTGCTCAGGCGGCTCTTAGCTATGTCAGGGCAAATACGTCTTCGTTGAAGGTGCCGGAGAATTTCTATAAGGAAAAAGACATACACATTCACGTTCCTGCCGGAGCTGTTCCCAAAGAAGGGCCCTCGGCCGGCATAACCATATGCACATCGCTGGTTTCAGCCTTGACAGGGAAACCCGTTAAAAAAGGAGTGGTAATGACCGGCGAGATGACTTTGCGCGGAAATATTCTGGAAATAGGCGGCTTCAAAGAGAAGGTTATAGCCGCGCACCGGGACAAATTCAAAAAATTCATATTCCCGGAATGCAATAATAAAAACCTGGAAGAGATTCCCGCTCAGATAAAGAAAAACATGAAATTTATACCTGTAAGCAATTACCGGCAGGTTCTAAAACATATTTTTTCCTGACGATAAAAGTTTTTTGATTTGACAAGAAGGCTTCAGATTAGTTAAATAGCAAAACAAAATAAGTTGTAAGGATTTTTTGTGGGCCCGTAGCTCAGCCGGTAGAGCACCGCCCTTTTAAGGCGGGTGTCGAGTGTTCGAACCACTCCGGGCTCACCATATTTTTCTATTGACTGTTGAGGTTGACATTCAACATAATATTATTATCATAAGATACCATGAAAGACAAAATACACCCAAAACTACATACAGCCGAAGTTTCCTGCGCCTGCGGCGCTCAGTTTGAGCTTCTTTCTACCAGAGAAAGGATACACGTGGAGATATGTTCACGTTGTCATCCGTTCTTTACCGGCGAGCAAAAGTTCCTTGACACAGCCGGCAGGGTTGAGAAGTTCGAAAAAAAATACGGCAAGAAGAAAAAGTCTTCTTAGAATATACCCTTCAATGCGCGTTGTTTTCCGGCAGCGTGTTTTTTTATTATGATTGAAAAATTCGAGGAACTTAAAAAAGAGTTTTTAGCGATTGAAAAAAAGCTTACACTCCCCGAGGTAATAAACAACTCCGAAAAATTAAAAGAGTATTCCCGCAGGTACGGTGAACTTAAGGAAGTTGTCCGTAACTATGAAAAATTTCTTAAATTAAACGAAGAACTATCCCAGGCCATGGAGCTTGCAGGGGAAGAAAGCGGTGAAATGCGCGACCTGGCAATGGATGAAGCCCAGGTGCTGGAAAGAAAAGTCAGAACTAGCCGGGAAAACCTGAGGGAATTTCTTCTTCCCGCCGACCCTGATAGAGCAAAAGATATTATAATGGAAATACGCGCTGCCGTTGGCGGTGATGAAGCCGGGCTGTTCTGTGCGGATCTTTACAGGATGTATTCCAAGTACGCCGAAAAACGCGGTTGGAACATTGATACTTATACTGCAAACAAAACAGGCCTTGGAGGCTTAAAAGAAATAATATTCGCTGTTGAAGGAAAAGAAGTCTATGAAATGCTTAAATATGAGAGCGGAGTGCACAGGGTCCAGAGAGTGCCGGAAACGGAAACCGGAGGAAGAATCCATACATCAGCCTGCACTGTAGCGGTACTGCCTCAGGCCGGTGAAGTGGAGGTAAACATTAACGAGAAAGATCTTAGAGTGGATACTTATCGTGCTTCCGGCAGCGGAGGGCAGCATGTTAACGTTACCGATTCCGCGGTAAGAATAACCCACATACCTACAGGAACCGTAGTTCAATGCCAGGATGAAAGGTCACAGCACCAGAATAAGCGCAAAGCTTTGAATATGCTGAGGGCAAAAATCAAGGAGCACCAGAAACTTCAGCAGGAGCGTAGTGAAAAAAACCGGCGCCGTAACCAGATAGGCTCCGGGGACAGGAGCGAAAAAATAAGAACATATAATTTTCCTCAAAACAGAATTACAGATCACAGGGTTAATATATCAGTTTACAACATAGACGCTGTTCTGGAGGGTGAACTCGACGAACTTCTTCAGCAGGTGAGAAAAGAAATTACCCGCAGGCAGATTGAGGAAATTGAAACAGGCAGCTGAAAAAAGCTGCGCTGAACTGCTTGAGATAGGCAGGTCTGTTCTTGAATCTTCAGGCATAACTGACCCCGGAGGTGAAAGCCTAAGGATACTCGCCGGCACGCTCTGTGTTCCCGCAGTTAACTTAAGGGCAGGTTTTGTGTGCGAGGTTCCCTCTTCGGCTGAAGAAAAATATTTTGATCATATAAAAAAAAGAATTAAAGGAATACCTCTTCAATATATTTTCCGGTCCGCATGTTTCATGGGCCTGGATTTTTATGTGGATGAAAATGTCCTGATACCGCGCTCCGACACTGAGGTTCTAGTAGAAAGGTGCCTCCGGGAGCTGGGTGAAGAATCCCGCAGCAAAAGAGTTCTGGAATTGGGTACCGGAAGCGGCTGTGTGGCCGTTTCCCTCGCCCGTCTTTCGGGCTGCCTGGTTGATACCGTTGAGATATCCGCAGCCGCCCTTAGGGTTGCTAAAAAAAACGCCCGGATTCACGGAGTTGAAAAAAAGATAAATTTTATAAAAGGAGATATGCTGGATGCCGGCAAAATTCCCGGGGAGGGATGTTGCGATTTAATTGTGTCAAACCCTCCCTATGTTTCCGAATGCGAGTATGCGGCTCTGTCCGAAGAGGTCAGGAAAGAACCGGCTCTTGCTCTCAAAGCTGGAAAAAGCGGACTTAAATATATAAAATTCATATTTGAGGAGTATATAGGATTTGTGAGGCCGGGCGGAAAAATGCTTATTGAAATAGGTTATTCCCAGAAGAAAATGGTAGAAAATCTAGCCGCAGGCAGAAAGATTGAATTTATAAAGGATTTGAACGGAATTTACCGGGTGGCCATAGTAACCCGTCCGCATAAAACGATGTTATGAATGAAAGCGATTTAAACAGAATAAAGGAAAAAATATCCCCGCCGGGAAGCTTGTTAATTAAAGGCCCCGGAGCCTTAAAAGGCACAGTCAGGGTTTCGGGCTCCAAAAACGCCGTGCTTCCAATTCTTGCGGCGACCCTGATAACGGATAAAAAATGCACCATAAGAAATGTCCCGGATCTTACCGATATATCAATAATGGTTGAGCTCCTTAAGATTCTTGGAAAGAAAGTTGCCAGGGAAGGAACCGTTCTTTACATTGAAAAAGAGGAAGATACCCCGGGAGTTGCGCCTTATGAGCTGGTGCGGATGCTCAGGGCCTCCATTCTCGTTATGGGGGCTCTTGCCGCCGGGAGAAACTCCTTTAGGGTAGCTATGCCGGGCGGCTGTTTGATAGGAGAGAGGCCTATAGATATACACCTGAAAGGACTTAAAAAAATGGGCGCCGAAATTAAGGTTTCAGGCGGTTTTGTAGAGCTTGACGCTTCAGGCCTTAAGGGTTCTGTCATAACACTGGATTTTCCCTCGGTGGGAGCTACAGAGAATCTTGCGATAGCGGCGTGTGGCACTACCGATAAGACCGTTCTTGAAAATATTGCCGTCGAGCCGGAAATTGAAGAGCTTTTTTCTTTTCTGAAAAGCCTCGGCGCAAAAGTTAAGCACAGAGGCAGCAGCGTTTCAATAAAAGGGCGCAGCAGGTACGGGGGTGCGGACTTTACGGTTATGGATGACAGGATACAGGCAGGAACCTATGTTATAGCCGGTGCCGTTCAGGGTTCTGATGTCAGGGTTGAGTTTTCATCACCAGAGACTCTGGACGCGCTTGTAGAGAAGCTGATTGAATGCGGATGTTTTGTAGATACGGGTTCTGATTATATTCATATACGGACCCCTGAAAGACTGAAAAGCACAGATATAAGGACTTCTCCCTACCCCGGTTTTCCAACCGATCTTCAGGCGCCTTTTACGGCTCTTATGAGTTGTGCCGATGGAGTAAGCGTAGTTAATGAAACTGTTTTTGAAAACCGTTTTCTACACTGCGGAGAGCTTAAAAGGATGGGAGCTGATATCGAAATCAAGAAAGACTTTGCAGTAGTGCAGGGTGTAGAGAAACTTACGGGAGCGCCTGTTGCCGCAAAAGATTTAAGGGGGGGGGCTTCCCTTGTTATAGCAGGTCTTCTGGCTCAGGGAGTTACCCGCATAATTGAAACGGACCATATATGGCGCGGCTATGAAGATATAACCGGTAATTTTAAAAAACTGGGGGCAGAAATATGGACAGAATAGACAAAATAATAAAGCGGGTCGCCGGGAAAGGAGACAGTGCTCTTTTAAAGTATACCCTGAAATACGACGGGGTGCGGCTGGCTGCAGGGGATATAGAAGTAAAAAACAGCGAAATAGATGAACTGGCTTCAGAGGCCTCTGAAAACATACGCTCTATACTTTCAGAGGCGGCGGAGAATATAAGAAAATATTCCGAGCCTCAAAGTAGCGAAAAAACATACGAGAAGGATGGAATACAGATAACCGACAGGTTCATCCCGGTTAACAGGGCCGGTATTTATGTCCCCGGAGGTGAGTATCCTTATCCTTCAACTGTTCTTATGTGCGCTGTTCCGGCCCGCGCAGCCGGAGTAGAAGAAATCATAATGGCCACGCCTCCTTCAAACCTTACCCCTGCAGTTGCCGCTGCTATTCGCATAGCAGGAGTTGACCGGGTATTCAGAGTAGGTGGCGCGCAGGCGATTGCCGCAATGGCTTTGGGCACCGAGAGCGTCCCGAAAGCGGATATGATAGCCGGGCCCGGCAATAAATTTGTTCAGCAGGCTAAACTTAAACTAAGCGGTGAGGTGGGAATAGATATGCTTGCCGGTCCAAGCGAAGTAGTTATAATCGCATCGGAAAACCAGAACGCCCGGTGGATAGCATCAGACCTGATTTCTCAGGCAGAACACGGTGAAGGAACAAAAAGCATTTTAATATCTCTTTCGGAGCAATTAACCGGTGAGGTAAAAAAGTTGATACCCGAAAAGTTTTCGGGCCGCATAAGCTGTATAAATGTTTCCACAATAGAAGAAGCCGTAAAAATATCAAATGATACGGCTCCCGAGCATCTTCAGATAATGCTTGAGGAAAAAATTGCCGGGAAAGCCGCTTCAATGGTAAAAAATGCGGGTGCGGTCTTTATGGGCCCCTACAGTCCTGCCTGCCTCGGTGATTACTGGGCCGGGCCTTCGCATGTTCTTCCTACGGGAAAAGCTGCGCGTTACAGCGAAGGGCTAAGCTGGAGAAGTTTTGTTAAGAAAGTATCGTTTATAAAAAGCAGCCGGGAAGGAATGAAACAGGCAGCGGAAAAAATTGCTGCCCTTGCAGATGAGGAAGGTATGAAATATCACAGCCGTTCAGCGCGGAGCAGGACTGAAGAATGAAAAAGAAAAAAGCCCGGGAGCTTGTAAAAGAAAGAATCAGAAAATTTTCCCCTTATGAGGTTTCACATATAGACGAAGGTGAAATAAAGCTGGATGCGCAGGAGAACCCTTATGCCTTTTCCCGGGAGCTTAAAGAAGAGATAAAAGGGACAATAACCGATCTTTCCTTTAACCGCTATCCTGATCCCTCATACAGGGAACTGAAGAATATGATTTCGGCTTACTGCGGGCTTAAGAGCTCCAACATACTTGTGGGAAACGGGTCGGATGAGCTTATACTGGCATTGCTTATCGCCTCTGCCGGGGAGGGGAAGACGGTTGCGGCGCCTTCGCCTACTTTCTCAATGTACAGGATACTTTCAGAACTTACCGGAAGCGCCTACAGGGAGGTTCCCCTGGAAAAGGATTTCTCCCTTAACTCGGGAAAGATGCTTGACCTCAAGGCGGATGTTACCTTTATAGCCTATCCTAATAACCCGACCGGCAACTGTTTCAGTGAAGAGGAAATTGAAAAAATAATAGTTGCATCCGGCGGGCTTGTAGTTTTGGATGAGGCTTACTATGAATTTTCGGGAAAATCTTTTGCTTCCAGGATTGATGAGTACTGCAACCTGGTTGTACTCAGGACTTTTTCAAAGGCGTTTGCTCTTGCAGGAATAAGGGCGGGCTACCTTCTTTGTAATGAGGACCTTGCGCATCAGCTTCGCAAGGCGCAGCTTCCATATAACATAAGCGCTCTAAACGAGGAAATACTAAAAGTTATCCTTTCAAAGAAGCGTGATATTCTGGGTACTGTGGAACTACTTATTGATTCCAGGGAAAAAATGGAGGAAAAACTGAAAAAGATACAGGGGATTAAGGTTTATCCTTCGGATGCCAATTTTATACTTCTGAAAATCGACAGGATTGATGATGTTATAAAGGCCCTTGAAAAAAATAAGATAAGAGTAAGAAGATTTTCCGAACGCGGCCTTAATAATTATCTCAGAGTCACAGTAGGTGCGGAAAAGGAAAACAGGAAGTTTTTAAGAACACTGGAGGAAATATTATGAGAAAAGCGCAGGAAAAAAGAGAGACTGCGGAAACACAGATAGAGGCGGAGATTAATCTTGACGGGACAGGCCGGTACAGCATAAATTTTCCCGGAAGCCTTTTCAAGCATATGCTCGAGCTTCTTTCGAAACATTCCGGAATTGATATAAAAATAAATGCAAAAGGAGATACCGAGGTAGACCTGCATCATACTGTTGAGGATACTGGAATAGTATTAGGAAAGGCCTTTGATAAGGCTCTCGGAAACAGGAAAGGAATAGAAAGATACGGGTATTCAATGATGCCTATGGACGAAACAAGGTGTGACGTATGTATAGACCTGGGAGGAAGGGCAAACCTTGTCTACAACCTTGAATATCCGGTGGGGAATACGGAGGAATTTGATTATTTGCTTCTTAAAGAGTTTCTGAAGGCATTTGCCGACAATTCGCGCGCAACCATACATATAAACAGCGTTTATTCCCCTGAGAGCGCGCACCATGCGGCCGAGGCTGCTTTCAAGGGGTTTGCGCGTGCGCTCCGGCAGGCGGTAAAAGTAACCTCTTCAGATATGCCTTCCACAAAAGGACTCATATAAATGATAGTAATTCCGGCGATAGATATAAGAGGGGGAAATTGCGTCAGGCTCCGGCAGGGCAGGCCGGAGGAGGAAACTGTATATTTTTCCGATCCTCTTTCCGTTGCCCGGCAGTTTGAAGAAGACGGTGCCGAAAGAATACACATAGTCGATCTTGACGGAGCCTTTTCCGGCACAATGAAAAATAGGGAAATAATAAAAAAAATAGCCTCTTCAGTGAAGGTTCCCCTTCAGGTTGGCGGCGGGATAAGGGATTTCCTGGCTATTAAAGAATTATTCGGGGCCGGTGTCTCAAGAGTAATAATGGGTACCTCTGCCATCAAAGACAGGGATCTTTTAAGGAGGGCTTTAAAGAACTGGCCCGGAAAAATAAGTGTGGGAATAGACTCCGAGTCGGGAAATGTGGCTATAGGCGGATGGACAGATGTTACGTCAACAAAAGCTGAATCGCTGGCGTCGGAGATAGAAAAAGAAGGCGTGGATGAAATAATTGTAACCGACATTAAAACAGACGGGATGCTTACAGGGCCTAATTTTGAGTGGGTTGAAAAAATAGCGCGCAGCTTAAGTATTTCCGTTATTGCTTCCGGGGGCGTTTCTTCAATAAGAGATATAGAAAGAATCAGGGATCTGGAACCGGGAAACATTACCGGTATCATAGTAGGGAAGGCGCTTTACAGCGGCGGCTTTTCCCTTAAAGAAGCAATAGAAGCCGGCAGGAATAATTAAAAAGAGGAAAAATGGATATAAGCAAAATTAAATTTGATTCGCAGGGTCTCATTCCCTGCATTGCGCAGGATTGGGACGACGA
>PWOI01000008.1 GCA_003557485.1 Elusimicrobiota bacterium
GCCCGTCTCACATCATCACCAGCTGCTACCGCTCCTTCGTCGCTACCACAAAGGTAGTGAAATTGAACTTCAGATCCTGGATTGATTCTTCCAATATTTCCAGACCGTACATCTCCGCGCACCGTCGTGGAGCGATAACGGCCGTCGTACCAGGAAGCACGCCGGTACTAAGATCTTCAGCCGCCTTAGCTGTATCGGCGTACGGCTCGATTTGGGCGGCGGGCCACAGCCGCTTTAAGTACATACGGCACTGTTTAATTGCTTGATCGTGCGAACATATGGTATCCACTTGTGCGCTGGTAGTACCGGGCTGCACCAACAACATATGGTGCACATCCATCTCAAACATCATTTCGACCACAAACCGGTGCTTCGCCATAGCATGTACCGCCTCGATGACAATACCACCATTACTGTTCTCGATCGGGAAGATGCCTCGATCGATCTCCTCCGTTTCCACTGCATTAAGTACGGATTCGGCGCTCACCAGCGGTATGATAGTCGCGTCTGATAGCTGATTGGCCTGTATATGATCTTCGGCAGCTTTTTCTGAAAAACTGCCGCGTGCACCCATAACTCCGATTTTCATAGAACTCTTACTCTACGCAAAACCGGCTTTTGATGCAAGCAGCACCGCACACACCAAAAAACTATGCCACGTATTTCTCCCGTGTGAAGTCGTTGCACCCTCAAAAAGCTTCTATATAATGTGAATAGCCATAAAAACGGCGCTGTATCAGCCACCCGCTGATACCATTACCCAACGTTATACACATAACACTCTGAATATGAACAAAGCAGATATCATCAACAAGGTTCACGAAACACTTGGCGGAACTAAAGCAGAAGCGGAGCGAGCAGTCGAAACAGTCTTCGACTCAATTACAGCTGCCATGAAGGATGGTGAGCAAGTCTCTGTTGCCGGATTTGGCATCTTCGAGGCCAAGCGACGAGAGGCACGTACAGCGCGTAACCCACGCACCGGCGAGTCTGTACCGGTACCGGCCATGCGCGTACCAAAGTTCCGAGCCGCCAAGGGATTGAAGGATACTGTGAAATAGTAGTACTCCCACTATACAAAAATACCGCAGTGGCCCACCACTGCGGTATTTTTGTTTTTTAAATTGATGCGGTATACTATATAGGTAGCGGAGGTAATCGCTACGTGGAGATATACATCTATCTTCCACCACAAGCTGAAACGCCCCGTACGGGGCGTTTTGGTTTGTCCTACGCATAGCGCCTTGCACACTGCCCATATCGGCGTATGATGCATGGTTGTACTATAAACCCACCAGCGAAAGAAAGCACCCACCTATGAACAATCACACCCCTCGAAAAGTAGCCGTGGTCATCACCTGTATGGACTGCCGCCTCCACCATCCAGACGCGCAGCACTACACGCAGCTATGTGACCTGCTCGGCGTCGACGACTGCTATATCGAGACCGAGGCAGGACCAGACGGTGCCGTCATGAAGGAGCATGACAGCGAGCGCTGGCACGGAGCAGTGAAAAACCTTGTGCTGATACGTGAAGCCAAGAAGCCGGACGTGTTCGCCTTTGTCGCCCACTACGATTGTGCCGGTCACCCGGTCAGCGATGCGCAGCATGACCAAGATGTGCAAACTGCCGCCCGAGGTTTGTCGGACGCATTATTTGCCGAACCACACAAAGTCACGCCGATCATCGCCTATCCCAATCCGGATGCCGACGCTACTCCGACGTGGCTGCTGAAACGCGTGGATACCACAGCCGCCTAATTTCTCGCACCGACGTGGTGAATATCCACACTCCCCCGTCGACTATGTCGACGGGGTTTTTGTGTCTTGCGTAACACCTGAACAACTATTGGTAACTAGTGGCTGTGTGGACGAAACATGGCTGCCAATTTCTCGACTGAGGGAAAAGGTTTGATATCTCCCAAGTTCGACTGGTTAATAAACACAATGTCCACACACTCTTCTGAAGGTGTGAAGTCAAGATGCGCTACCTCTGCTTCATATACCACATTTACGAACCACACTCCCCTGTTGATCGTTTGATCGGTAATAAAATAAGACGGATGATCAGCCATCTTAGTAACCGTCAATCCCATCTCTTCAGCAATTTCTCGTGGCAAATCCTCCTGCGGAGTCATTCCCCAATCAAGACCTCCTCCCGGAAGTTCCCAAATACCGCTCTCCTCCTTACACACAAGAAACTTGTCACGGGACTCATTAAGAATCAGTGCTTTTACACTCACCCGATAAAAACACTCTGGTAGTTGCTCCATAGATAACGTCTTAGACTAGTAGTGGTGCCAAGACGCGTTGTCTCCGGCGCTGTGTGTTCCATATACTAAAGTAATTGGTACTGTAAGGCAAACAGTGTCGTATATTTGCACACATGTGTTATAATGTGTACATATGAATAAAAATACTAAAAACACCAGTGCGCGGGCCACACTCACCTTCCATACCACACCTGAGACCCGAGCTCGACTAGATCGGCTCGCTGAACTCACTCATCGCAGTAAGTCATACCTCACGAATGAGGCAGTTAAGCGCTATCTGTCTGAAGAAGAGGAATTTATAGCCGCAGTCGAACAAGGAATTGTAGAGGCCGATGGTAACAAGATGATTCCGCACGAGGAAGCGGCGCCATATCTACGTGGTGTGGCCACTGGTAAATCGGTACCACCGCCAAAACCGCGCAACGTATGAGGGTTTACTGGACACCGCAAGCACTGAAGGATGCAACCGCAGTATTCGAACACATTGCCGCAGATGATCCACTGGCTGCTCAACAGCTCCAAAAGCGGCTCTTTGAGATGGTAGAAACGACGCTAGTAGTACAACCTAAGATAGGCCGTCCCGGACGAGTTGCGAATACTCGCGAACTAGTTGTTCACCACCACTATATCCTCGCCTACCGTGTACATAGTGAGCGTATTGAGCTCCTGACGTTCCGGCACACCGGTCGACTTTGGCCGAATAATTTTTAAAGTCGGTTTATTTAGAAGAGTTTTGGAGTTGTTAGGTTTATTTACCCATCAGTATGGTATGTGGGTATTTATATAGTTCCCAAAAAAGAGTTTATGTTCGGATATCGTTCCTCGAACATTAAATATAGCGTTTCTGGCTTCTCTACCTCACCGATCAAATTTGTTCAAAGTGTATTTTTTGCCGAAGCACCGACCAAACGACAAGATTAAATGTTACTACAAACGCCCACGAATACAGTTCACTCCCTAGTATTCCAATAAAAAGGATGTGGCTTGCGACACTCACGATGACAACAAGAAACAATATGTAGAATGGTTTATTTGGATTCATTTTGATGCGGGAATCTATATATCTTGAGTCAGTCATCGCAACTCGAAACGAAATTACACCAGAGCACAAATGATATAGAGCTAATATCATTATAAGTCCTCGGAACGGTCCATCGGGAACAGTTCCTATAAAATACTCAACCGACACAAACAACATTACAAATGATATGACTATATACGCTGCTATATAAAGAAGTGTCGTATGGGTTGTACGTGTACACAAAAGTAAAATGTAGGTCACGGCCGCACATACCGCGATGCTTAATAAAACAAAAGCAACAATATTAATTGTTCCTGAGCTGAAGATGTCTCTAAGAGTAGAAAAATAGAATGACTGCAACCCGGTATCGAATACAAAAGCTGACAGAAAAACAGTAGCTAATGAAAGAATACTCAGTGTGGTATATTCACCAAAAAATAAATCTTCGAGTTTTTTATGAATTCTCTTCGATAAAAAACCTTCACCCGGTTCTGCGTACCTTCCCATGCATTTAATTTTAGCATTAAATAACCAAGAACGAGTGAAGAGAACAGTCATGAAGTAGTGGTGATATTTTGTCTACGAAGTACGCGTGTACGTATGTGTATCTAATTTTTATATGGTTTCCAAAAAAGGTTTATGTATCGACCCAGAATCGTGGGATTTTATTTCGCCTACGGCTCATAAAAACATACACGTTCTTGGTCGGGGACTCATAGTTTTGCTACGCTGGGTAGCTTGCAAAACATATTCCGTCCCGTTCGATTCCTCACGTAAAGCACGAAAGTGCTTTACTTCACCCGCACGAACAAAAAAGGCGCCAGCAAGGCGCTCTTTTTTGTACTCGTGCGGGTGAGAGGAATCGAACCCCCGACTACTGCTTGGAAGGCAGTCGTTTTACCACTAAACTACACCCGCAAATGAGAGACAACGTAAAAGCAAAAAGTGCTAACTTTTTATTTTTATGTTTCTCGAATGCAGCGGGTGAAAGATTCTTCTTACACCCGCAATTCAAGTAACAACGCGACAATAATTTTCAGCCGATAGGCTGGATGTCATTGTCATTTATAAAAATAAGCGTTTACATTTATTTTTATAAATGACAATGACATCATAGCGAAGCGCAAAATTATTGTCATGTTTTACGCTATAAGGGTGAAAGCTCTGCTTACAGCCGCCCCCCCTATGACCCATAACTCACTCAGAAAGCGAGAAGCTGTTGTCATATAGTGCGCCACGAGGATGGAAGCTCTGTTTTCAACCGCGGCAATCCCTTACCACCCTTACATTGCACGACAGCTCGGCCATTGTAGCACCATATGAACGCAATTTCTAGTCTGTCTGCTATACTGGTCAATGTCTA
>PWOI01000086.1 GCA_003557485.1 Elusimicrobiota bacterium
GGGGTTTCAATGTTTGAGCCGATAGGCGGCAGTGCCCCAAAATATTCCGGGAAAAATGTTATAAATCCCGTTGCCGCTATAGCATCCGGCCAGCTTATGCTTGAAGAACTTGGTGAAGCGGCAGCGGCTGAAGACATAGAAGAGGCAATAAAATGGGCTGTTTCCGAGAAGCTTGAAAGCCTGTCGGCTGGCAGGATGGGATATTCTACAACGGAAGTCGGAGATTTGATCGCCGAAAAAATTTCTTAAAAACAGGCAAACAGCACCAAAAGAGGTGAAAAATGCTTTTTAAAAAGAAGAAGGTTGTTTTTGTCGAAGACAATGAAGGGGTAAGGTTAACAGGGACAAATATCCTTGAAGACTGGGGTTATGCTGTCTTTACTGCAGATAACGGAAATGATGCTTTGAAAATCATCAAAGAAAAATCTCCTGACCTTATTATTCTTGATGTAAAAATCCCGGGCATAAATGGTTTTGACTTATGCAGGTTATTAAAGGAAAACCCTGCTACGAAAAAGATACCAGTTGTTCTTTTAACAGGCCTCAGTAAGATAAAGGAAGTAGATAGGGGTTATTATATGGGAGCAGATCTTTATTTAACAAAACCTATTGATTGGTTTACATTAAAGCTGAAGATTGAGAAGCTTATTTAAAGGCTATTATATCAGCAGGGGATTATATATGGATTTGAAAGATTAGAACTATGAATGAAAAGAAATACACAGTGGCTATAGCCGGCGCAACTGGCGCAGTCGGGGAAAAAATGCGAGAAATACTTTTTCAGAGGAACTTTCCTGTTTCTCAGGTAAGGTATATGGCTTCTTCGCGTTCAATGGGCAGGAAACTTCCCTGGGGAGATGAGCAGGTAGAGGTTGAGGATCTTGCCCAGGCTGATTTTAAGGGAGTTGATATAGCTCTTTTTTCCGCTGGCGGTTCGCGTTCACAGAAATATGCGCCCCGCGCAGTAGCGGACGGAGCTATTGTAATTGATAATTCCAGCGCTTTCCGTATGGACGAGGGAGTTCCGCTTATTGTTCCTGAGATAAACGGCGGCGAAATAAAAAGACATAAGGGCATTATTGCTAACCCTAACTGCTCTACCATACAGATGGTTATGGCCTTGAAGCCTATATATGAGTATGCCGGCATCAAAAGAGTAGTTGTTACAACTTTTCAATCCGTTTCCGGTTCGGGTATGAATGCTATAAAAGAACTTGAGCTGCAGTCAAAAAATGTTCTTGAAGGGACTCCAGAAAAGTCTGAGGTATTCCCTTACCCGATAGCCTTCGAATGCATTCCACAGATACCCAATAGCGATGCGTTCGGGGAGAATGGTTACACTTCGGAAGAAATGAAGCTCCTGAACGAGACCCGCAAAATAATGGGGGACGATAAAATAGCTGTAACTATGACAACTGTCCGGGTTCCGGTTTTTATAAGCCACTGCGAATCAGTAAATGTTGAAACAGAAAAAGATATAACTCCCGAAAAAGCCAGAGAAATTCTGGATAGTTTTCCCGGAGTAAAAGTACAGGATGATCCATCAAAAGAGATATATCCTCTTGCCCGCAAGGCTGCCGGAAAAGATGAGGTCTTTGTTGGAAGAATACGGAAAGACGAATCCGTTCAGTACGGACTGAATATGTGGGTAGTCTCCGATAATATACGAAAAGGAGCCGCTCTTAACGCCATACAGATTGCTGAGTATATGGCTACAAACAATCTCGTTTAAGAAATCCTGCCGTGGCGGTATAGTTTTGTTATGATGCATTTGTAAATATGGATATAGCCCGCCGATTTATTCTTGGTAGATACCTGCCCGGTACTTCCTTAATGCACCGCATTGATGGAAGGGTAAAAATTATTACAATGGTTTTTATTTCTGTCGCGGTATTCATGGCCACTTTGCCGCAGCATCTTTTAATTTCTTTTGTCGGGCTGCTCATAATCATTCCGTTCTCCGGTATGAAACCGATCTCTTTACTGAAAGGGATTGTTCCGATAGTATGGATTGCCGCTTTCACCGCAGCAGTTCATTTGCGAAATCCAGAAATGGCGGTTCTGATGTCCGGTAGAATAATAATTCTGTTTCTGTGGGCTACCGTACTTACCTCTACAACGGAGGTTACAGGCCTCTCTTCGGCAGTCGCCTGGTTTATACGTCCGCTCAGGTTCACCGGGATATCCCCCGAAAAGACTGCACTAACCTTTTCCATTGCGCTGAGGTTTTTTCCGTTTGTACTTGAGGAAGCCGAGAGTATAATAAAAGCCCAGAAAATACGCGCCGAAAAATTTCCGCTAAAGAAAAAAGTAGAGTCGTTTTCTATTGCCTTTATTATAAGATTGCTTAAAAAAGCCCAAGCTATAGATGATTCAATAAGAGTCCGCCGGCTTCTTGAAGATGGTCATTTTTCCGCCGGACGCATGAAAAAATTTTCACGGTATGATTATGTTGCCCTTGCTGCCGGATTGCTTCTGGCGGCAGTTACGGTAATTTTATAAAAATGAGAGTAATGGCAGTTGCTGAATATGACGGTGCGGCCTACCATGGCTGGCAGGTTCAGGATGGGCTTCCTACTGTGCAGGGTACTGTTGAGGCAGCAATAGCGGAGCTTTCGGGAGAGGTATGTAAAATAGAGTATGCCAGCAGGACTGATAGAGGCGTTCACTCAAAAGGTCAGGTGATAAGTTTCATCTGTCCGGATAAATTTACCCCCGAACGTATAGAAAAAGCCGTTAATTATTATCTGCCGGATGATGTAATACTGAAAAATGTCAGTAAGTGTCCGGAAAATTTTAATCCTCGCTATGATAATAAGGGGAAACTTTATATATACAGGGTCCTGAATTCCGCGCAGAACGAATACATGCTAAGAAACTACGTCTGGCATATTCCTTCCACAATAGATTGGCGAATGGTTAAAAAAGGTTTGAAAACCATAAAAGGAACTCACAATTTTTCCCTTTTTTCTTCTCCCCGGGGAGGGAAAAAAAATCCGATAATTAAAATTAAAAAAGCCCGGCTCTTTAGTAACGGGCATATTTATTCTATACATTATGAAGCTGATTACTTTCTTATGCATATGATAAGGCATATTACGGGTTTTCTTTTAGCGTTAGGTCGGGGTAAGGAGGATATTGAAACTCTGGAAGAAAAACTCAAGGGAAAAGGGCTTCCGTCCGGGCGGGTAGCACCGGCAAAAGGCTTGGAGCTCACAAAAGTTTATCTCTGAAAAAAGGGGATTGGTGCCGAAGGTGGGATTCCTTTGTACAAACAGGAGTTTGTTTAAAGCCGGGGAAGCTCACTTACGAACAAAGTTCTCATCTGCATTAAGCAGCGTTCGCTTCCCTTCGAATCCTTTTTGTGGTGCCGAAGGTGGGATTCGAACCCACACGGTGTTAGCCACACGGTCCTGAACCGTGCGCGTCTGCCAGTTCCGCCACTTCGGCACTGGTATGATTTTATCATAAAGCTGTTTGTTGTCAAGTGTAGTTTATTTTGTTAGAATAGCACCTAAATGTGTGTTAAAATTTACTTGATAAATAAGTTGTGGCTGGCTGTCTTTGATGTTTTTCTGGCATAGGTAAAAGTTATAATAAATGAAAGTTTTAATTACGGGTGCAAGTGGGTTTATAGGGTCACATCTTGTAGAGGAATTGTGTTCCAGAGCAGACTGCAATATAACCTGTATGATGAGAAAAAATTCGGACACAAGCGCCTTGCCGATGGGAAAAATAAGTGCCGCTTTATGTGATTTGAGAGACTGCTGCGGGCTTGAAGATATTGTAAAGGAAGTTGATATAATATACCACCTAGGCGGTATTGTCAGAGCTGTTGATAAAAAGCAATTATACCGCATAAATTCCTGCGGAACCGAGAACCTGGTTAATGCAGTAATTAGGAAAGCTCCACAACTTAAAAGATTTGTGTACGTATCTTCACAGGCAGCATGGGGGCCGCAGGGCAGAGGTCCTGTTTCGGATTACGGGAAAAGCAAAAAAGAAGGGGAAAAGGCTGTAAAGTCTCTTCCGAGTTACAGTATAGTGCGTCCGGGTATTGTTTACGGTCCCCGAGATAAGGATTTTCTGGATGTTTTTAAGGCGGCCGCCCGCGGTATATTCGCAAAGCCGTTGGGAGGTGGCAGGCTCAGTTTTATACATGTGAAAGATTGTGTAAAGCATATTGTTGAAAGCACCGGCAGGGAAATTTTTGCCGGTGACGGTGCCAGCTACTCGTGGAGAGAGGTTAAAGGCATTCTTCAGAAAACGGTAGGAAAGAGAATAGTTTCTATTCCCGTTCCGGGCTTTATGCTCCGTCTTATGGGGCTCGCCGGAGATGCTGCAGGCAGGGTAAGCGGTAAGGCCGCAAAGATAAACTCTGACAAGATAAGGGAAGTGCTTGGGGGAGACTGGGTAATGCCAACGCCCCTCCGGCAAGCTCGATACGGCTTGGAAGAAGGCTTCAGGCAAACCTGGAACTGGTATAAAAAAAACGGCTGGATTAAATAGTAAGGAGAAAGGAAATGGCAGACATATTTGAAAAATGCGGACAATTTAAAGCAGCTAAAGAAATAATGGCAATGGGTTGCTATCCATATTTTCACAAGGTTGAGACCGGTCAGGATCCTGTAGTTACCGTTGAAGGCAAAAGAATGATAATGATGGGATCAAACAACTATCTAGGGCTTACATCTCATCCCTCCGTGAAGAAGGCGGCCATAAACGCTACGGAAAAATTCGGGGTTGGATGCGTAGGGTCAAGATTTTTAAATGGCACTCTGGAAATGCATGAAGAATTGGAAAGGCGGCTTGCAGCTTTTGTGAGAAAACCAGCCGGCTTGCTTTTTACTACCGGGATGCAGACTAACCTTGGAGTTATAAGCAGCCTGGTAGGCAGAAATGAAGTTGTAATAACCGACAAGTATGACCATGCTTCAATAATTGACGGATGCAGCCTTTCGTTCGGTAAGATGGAAAGGTTCAGACATAATGATATGGACGACCTTGAAAAAGTCCTTAAACGCTGCGGGAAAGATAAGCCAAAAATGATAGTTGTTGACGGAGTTTTCAGTATGGAGGGGGACCTTGCCGACCTTCCCAATATTGTGCGGCTGGCAAAGAAATATAATGCCAGGGTTATTGTTGATGATGCGCACGGTGTTGGGGTAATGGGTAAGAATGGGCGCGGAACCGCCGAGCACTTTGGGGTGGAAGACGAAGTGGATCTGATTGTGGGAACTTTCTCAAAATCTTTCGCCTCTATAGGAGGGTTTGTGGCAGGTGACGAGGAAATAATTCATTACCTTAAGCATAATGCCCGCGCTTTAATTTTTTCCGCTTCTCCTCCGCCGGCCAATGTGGCTTCTGTCCTTGCAGTTCTTGATATTATAGAGAAGTCTACCGAGAGAAAGGACAGACTCTGGGAAAACACCGAGAAACTCAGAAAAGGGTTCAGGGAAATGGGGTTTGATACCGGTGAAAGCGTAACCCCCATCATACCGCTTATAACGGGAGACAGTCTGAAAGCCTTTAAAATGTGGAGGCTTCTTTTTGACAGGGGTATTTTTACCACTCCGGTTACAGCTCCGGCTGTTCCGGAAAACCGTTCGCTTATAAGGGTTTCGGTTATGGCAACTTTTGCGCAGAGACATATTGACAGGGCTCTGGAAGTTTTCAACGAAACGGGGAAAATGCTGGGGATAATTCCCGGCAAACCCGAAGAGAAAATTGACAGGACCGAGACAATGAAAGCAAGAATGAGAAGCTGGATGAAACATCTCTGGAGACTGAAATAGTAATTAACGGAACGGGAATATGCAGATAAGAGAAGTTGAAACAAGAAAGGATTTTAAAAAATTCATAGGCCTTCCTGAGCAGCTCTACAGGGAAGACAGAAACTGGGTTCCAAAGCTGGATATTGAGATAAAGCATCTTCTTTCAGAAAAAAATCCCTTTTACAGGCATGCTTCAAAAAATCTTTTTATAGCTGAGAAAAACGGATGCACAGTCGGCAGAGTAGCGGCAATTATTGACAATAATTTTATTGATTTTCATGACGAAAAAACGGGCTTTTTTGGTTTTTTTGAGTCAATTCAGGATAAAGAAGTCGCCTCGGGTCTTTTGAAAAAATGTGAAGAAGTTCTAAGTGAAAAAGGTATGGGAAAAATTATAGGGCCAATGAATCCTTCCTCCAACGATGAGATAGGTTTTCTTTTTGAGGGATACGGGTCTTCGGCCAGAATAATGATGCCCTATAATCCTCCTTACTACCATGATTTAATGGAAATTGGCGGTTATGAAAAACAGAAAGACCTGCTTGCTTTTAATATGGAAGTATCGGAAAAACCAAGGAAACGCCTGGAAAGATTTGTGTGGAAAATTCAGGATAGGTATCCCCAACTCAGTTGCCGTCCTATAAACAAGAAAAAATTCAGTAAAGAAGTAAACCTGGTGCGTGAAATATATAACATGGCCTGGGAAAAAAATTGGGGCTTTGTTCCATGGACGGATGAAGAACTTTCCGATCTTGCAAAAAACCTTAAACCACTTGTAGTTGAAGAACTGGTGCAGATAGGTTTCTTTAAGGATGATCCGGCAGGATTTCTTCTGGCTCTTCCCGATTATAACGAAGTTTTTAGGAAAACAGGGAGAAAACTTTTTCCTTTTGGTTGGATTAAATTCCTGGTTTACAGTAAAAAGATTAAAAACCTGCGTCTTATGGCAATGGGAGTCAAGAAAAATTATCAGAACAAAGGAGTCGGAGCCCTGATGTATTACAATAGCCTTTTGGCTGCTCTTGAGAAAGGCTATGGAGAATGTGAATTTTCATGGATACTGGAAGACAACCTTGATACTGTTAAAATTGCGCGTATGATGGGGGGAGAGGTATATAAGAAATACAGGGTTTACGGTAAAAATTTGACATAATAAAATGAAATTTCTAAAATTATCAACTGCAGTTAAAATATTGAGAATAAAGATAGAGAAAAATGACTGAAAAAAAAGAGAAAAATAAGGAAAAGGCGGAAGCAAAAACAAGCGAAAAAATTACCGTGCTTGAAAAAGAACTTAAAGAGCAGAAAGAATTGTCTGAAAAATATCTTGACCAGCTCCGGCGCCTTCAGGCGCAATTTGATAATTACAGAAAGCGCGTAACGAAGGAATCCGAGATAAATTTCAAAAGCGGGGAGAAGACCCTTGCGAAAGGGCTTCTTTATGTTATGGATAACCTGCAGAGAGCCCTTGACAGCCGGGATATTGACCGCGAAGGAATAACGTTGATATATAAAGAGTTTTACAACATCTTAAAAGCAAGAGGCCTTGAAAAGATGGAAACAGAGGGCTGCGCCTTTGATCCTAATTTTCATCATGCACTCAGTTTTGTTCATAGCCGTGACTGTCAAGAGGGGCAGATAGTTGAAGTAATACAGCCCGGATATTTTTGGGAAGGGGAAGTACTCAGGCCGGCCCAGGTGGTTGTGGCAAAGGAACCTGAAGAGGAAAATAAAGAGGAAAAGGAATAAAAGGAGGTAAAGTAAATGACTATTATAGGAATAGACCTTGGTACAACAAATTCGTGTATGGCTGCTATGGAGGGCGGAAGCCCTACTATTATGCCAAATGCTGAGGGGAACAGGACGACTCCTTCTGTAGTTGCGTTTACGGAAAAGGGTGAAGAACTTGTAGGTCAGGTTGCAAAAAGGCAGGCAATAACCAATGCAAAAAATACTGTTTTTTCCGTTAAAAGATTTATGGGAAGAAAGCTTAAATCCGAGGCAATACAGGAAGATAAGAAACACATCCCTTATGATCTTTCCGCGGATAAAAACGGCGATGTCAGGATAAAAATAAAAGATAGAGATTATTCTCCGCCTGAAATATCCGCCAAAATACTCAGGAAGATGCGCAGCGATGCAGAGGCTTACCTTAATACAAAAATTACCGAGGCAGTAATAACTGTTCCGGCTTATTTTAACGACGCCCAGAGAAAAGCTACAATGCAGGCGGGCAAAATAGCAGGGCTGGATGTTAAGAGAATTATAAATGAGCCTACTGCAGCCGCTCTTTCATATGGGCTGCAGAAAAAGAAGGATGTGAAAATTGCAGTTTACGACCTTGGCGGCGGAACATTTGATATTTCTATTCTGCAGGGCGGCGCTGAGGAAGACACAAACGTTATAGAAGTTATGTCAACTAACGGTGATACTCATCTTGGCGGTGATGATTTTGACCAGAAAATAATCAAATGGCTGGTTGATGAGTTCAAAAAAGACCAGGGAGTAGATATTTCCAATGACAGACAGGCTCTGCAGCGCCTCAAAGAGGCGGCGGAAAAAGCAAAATGTGAGCTTTCTACAGCTACTACTACGGAAATAAACCTTCCTTATATAACAGCTGATGCAAGCGGCCCAAAACACCTCAGCCTTAATCTTAGCAGAGCCAAGTTAAACGATTTGGTAGGCGAGCTTGTAGAGAGGACGGAAGGGCCCTGCATGAATGCTTTGTCAGATGCCGGATTGAAGTCATCCGACATCGATGAGGTAATTCTTGTGGGAGGCCAGACAAGGATGCCTCTGGTCCAGGAGAAAGTAAAAAAGATTTTCGGACGTGATCCTCACGGAGGAATAAATCCGGACGAAGTTGTTGCTCTGGGCGCGGCTATCCAGGCCGGGGTTATAGGAGGGGACGTGAAAGATGTGCTTCTTCTTGATGTAACTCCGCTTACGCTGGGGATCGAAACTCTAGGTGGAGTTATGACTCCGCTTATAGACAGGAATACTACTATACCTACGAAGAAAACCAAGACATTCTCAACAGCAGCCGATAATCAGCCGGCGGTAACCGTGCATGTCCTTCAGGGAGAGAGGAAGTTTTCCAAGGACAATAAGTCCCTGGGAATGTTTGAGCTTACAGGTATACCTCCGGCTCCCAGGGGAATGCCCCAGATAGATGTTACCTTCGATATAGATGCCGACGGTATAATGCATGTTTCAGCTAAAGATAAGGGAACAGGAAAAGAGCAATCCATAACAATCAAATCGGCAAGCGGCCTCTCTGACGAAGAAGTTGAAAGCCTGGTGAAAGAAGCTAAAGAACACGAACAAGAGGATAAAAAGAAAGCGGAGGTTGTATCTGCCAGAAACGAGCTTGAAAATACAGTCTATACCGTGGAAAAATCGCTTAAGGAGCACGGAGACAAACTGGAAGAGTCTACTAAAAAGAAAATAGAAGACGCTATCAAGGATGCTAAAGAAAAGATGGAGTCAGAGAGCAAGGAAGAACTTGAAAAAGTTACAGAGACTCTGAAAACTTCAGCTCAGGAAATGGCCCAGCATATATACAAGCAAACGGACGATGCCGGCAGTGGAGCCGAACAGTGCGCAGAATCAGAAGAGCAGAAATCTGCCGGCGGTGAAACGAAAAAGCCGGAAGAAGATGTTGTGGATGCCGATTTTGAGGTTGAAGATGAGAATGGCTCCGGTTCCGAGAAACAATAAACGGCACAGAAGTTGAGCTCAGGCGATTATTACAGTACTCTGGGTGTTCCGAAAGGAGCTTCTCAGGATGAAATAAAGAAGGCCTACCGTAAGCTTGCCCTTAAATACCATCCTGACAGGAATAAGGGAGATAAGTCTTCTCAGGAAAAGTTTAAGGAAATAAATGAGGCCTACGAGGTTTTGAGCGATCCGGAAAAAAGAAAAAACTACGATCGTTTCGGAAAACAGGGAGTTGACAGTAACTTTGATTTCGGTGGTGACGGTGCGGGGTACGCAGGGACAGGGTTTGAAGATGTTTTCCGGCAGTTTTTCGGAGGCGGCTTTGAAGGGTTCAATGGTGGTTCGACCCGAACCGCGGGGGCAAGAAGAGTTTACCGGGGGTCTTCACTTAAAATTAACCAGTCTATAACGCTGAAGGAAGCCTCGGAAGGGAAAAAGTTGCGCTTTAAAGTTTTGCGGCAGGACCCGTGCGGCAGTTGTGACGGCCGTGGTGGAGACTGGGGTACCTGTTCCGCATGCGGAGGAAGCGGCGGTGTAACCTCCGGCGGCGGTTTTTTTAGTTTTACCCGCACCTGCCCTAATTGCGCGGGCGGCGGCGAGGAAATAACCAATCCCTGTAAGGAATGCCGTGGTACCGGTCTTGAGGCGCATAAAGACACCATTTCTGTAAAAATACCCCCCGGCATACGAGACGGCATGACCCTTAGGGTAAGCGGACAGGGGAATGCCGGAAGAAATAAGGGGCCCAGGGGGGATTTATATGTGAATGTTTCTATAAAACCCCATCCGGCCATAAGAAGGTCAGGGGATGATCTGCATACTGAAGTTGAAATAGAATTTCCGGAAGCGGTATTTGGCACTTCAAGGAAAGTGGAAACCCTTAATGGGGAAAGGTCTGTAAAGATTCCACCTGGCACTCAGGCCGGAACACGTCTGAGGCTCAAAAATGAGGGTATGCCGGTCCTTAACGGTTCGGGAAGAGGGAATTTTTTTGTAAAAGTCCAGATAAACACTCCTAAAAAAGTCTCACAAAGGGAAAAAGAACTTCTTAGCGAATATGCAAAGCTTCGCGGGAAAGAAGTTAATGAAAACCCTTCCCTTTGGAAAAAGATAAAAAAATCCCTTAATGATTAAAATATTCACTTCGCGGTTACTTCACCCTGGTGCTGAATACACGCCGGGGCCTTACAACCTGCATCATCTTAAAGTAATGAGAGTTATGCCGGGAGATGAAATACTTATAGGAGACAGTAGAGAAAAAGAGTATGTCGCACGTGTGAAAAATAATCTGTCTGCAGAAGTAATAAAAGAATCCTTGAGGGGGGCTGCGCCGTCCAGAAGTGTAACTCTATTCGCGGCGCTTTTAAAAAAGCAGAAATACGAGGACCTGATTTTTAAATGTTCCCAGATTGGAATAAGTGAAATATATCCTGTAATTACATCCAGAACTGTGAAAACTTTAAAAAAAACTTCTTTTGATAAAATCTATGACAGATGGAACAAAAAGGCCAGGCACGGGGCGGAGCTTGCAATGCGCGAAAAAATTCCCTCAATAAATAACCCCGTTGAATTTTCCGGTGCTCTTGAGGTATATAAAAAAAAACGCTTTGATTGCGGAATATTTCTGTACGAAGAGGAAAAAAGTGAACACTATATAAGAATGTCCGACCTGAAAAACAATATGGCTCTTTTTGCAGGGCCGGAAGGAGGGTTTACTCCCTTTGAAGCAGGTGCGGCTGTAGAAAACGGACTCCTGAGCAGAACCCTTGGAAAGCTTGTGCTTGACAGTGAAGTTGCCTGTATATCCGCTGCAGCGGTTATTCTGTGTCAAGGAAATTAAAGTGAGAAAATTTAAGTTCTATATTAAAAACTTTGGCTGCAAGGTCAATCAGTATGACGGGCGTGTTCTTGGCTCCTCCATTTCTTATTACGGAGATAGCGTCGAGAATCCTTCCCGGGCGGATGTTGTCATAGTAAATACCTGCGGAGTAACGCAGCCGGCTGTCACTAAAGCATGCAGGTATATAAAAAAAATGAAAGAAGAATTTCCTGGTAAAGAGATACTTGCGGTAGGGTGTGCCGTAAAGAACAATCGCAATATTTTTGAAGTTGCCGGCGCCGAAACCGCATACGGCTTTAAAATATTTAATCGTCCGGAATCAGGCCTGGACCGGTTTCACGGGCATACAAGAGGTTTTTTAAAAATTCAACAGGGTTGTTTCGGCAGTTGTTCTTACTGCATCGTAAGAGATTTAAAAAAGCCTTTTTATGTTAAGCCTCCCGCTCAGGCGGCGGCCGAAATGGTGCGAATGTCTGCTGTACATCCGGAAATAGTTGTTTGCGGAACAAATCTGGCTTTTTATTCCCGGGCGGGGGGGAATAAAGGCGGCCTTCTTGAGGAACTGCTTGGAAGAATAAGAGACCTTCCCTATTCTTTCAGGTGGAGGTTCAGTTCTATACCTCCGGCCTGCCTTTCAATAAAAAACTTAAATATTCTTAAACAGGATGGGAAGTTCTGCAGGCATTTTCATATACCTGTACAGAGCGCGAGCAGTAAAATACTTAAAAAAATGAAAAGGCCGTACAGTCTTAAGTTTCTTGAAGGCAGAATGCAAGAAACATCGGAGGTTCTTGAAAATGTTGTTTTTTCTTACGATATAATGGTTGGGTTCCCGGGGGAAACAGAAGAGGATTTTTCAATGACTCTTGGTTTCCTGAAGAAATATCCCCCTGTGCGTGTCCACGTATTCCGGTATTCCGATGTCCGTAAAGCAGGTTTGGATTCTGAAAAAGTAAGCGAAAAAATAAAAAGAAGGCGTATGGAGGAGGTTAAGAAAGTTTCAGGAGACCTTATAGATAAAAAACTGGCAGATAGCGTGGGGAAAATAAAAGAAGTTATACCTGAAAATAATATGACCGGATATTCGGAAGACTACCTTCCAGTAAGCATAAGCGGTACTCGACCGTCGGATGTCCCGGTCAGTGTTGTTGTGACGTCAGTTAAAGGTAAAAATTTGATTGCAAAACCCCTCGATGGCTCTGGATTTGAAAAAAATGTGAATATGTATTATTAATTGACTGTAAATGAATGAAAAAGTAGACAAAGACTGTATATTCTGTAAAATAACAGCGGGCGAAATTAAAGCTGATATTAAATACAAGGATGACAAAATCCTTGCATTTTCAGATATAAATCCTCAGGCGCCGGTGCACATTCTGGTTATACCCAGAAAGCATATAGCGACTCTTAACGAGGCAGATGGAGATATACTGGGATATTTAGTATCGGCTGCACGCGATATAGCCGGGCAGGAAGGCATATCCGAAAGCGGTTACCGGCTGCTTGTTAACTGCGGGGATATGGGGGGGCAGGAGGTTTCCCATTTGCATGTGCATATATTAGGCGGCAGAAAGATGAACTGGCCGCCAGGCTGATAAAAAACAGGACTTTGTAAAATTTTTATATGAAAGTGAGGTGAAGAACAATAATAGGTCCAAAAGTAGAGAAAAAAGATAACGAATCAGTAAATTCATTGCTTCGAAGGTTCAGGCGAATATGCTCAAAAGCGGGCATAAAAAAAGAACTTAAGAGAAGGCGGTTTTATCTCTCTCCCAGCGAACAGAGAAAAATAAGCAAATCTTTCAAGGAAAGAGAGCTTATGAAAGAGCAGGTAAAAAAGCAAAAGAGGCAGGAGCTTATAAAAACAAGAAAAAGGAGGGGATAATTACCCTATCTGAAGCCGGGCTTAATGTTATTCCGGCTGATTTTTTCTTTAGATCTGCAACTACTGTTGCAGAGTCTATTATAGGGCTGTATCTAATGACAAAGCGTAGCGGTTCGGTATGCGGCGGCAGGATAGTGGAATGCGAAGCTTATCTTGGCCCCGAAGATCCGGCAAGTCATGCTGCATGCGGCCTTACAGATAGAAACAGGTATATGTTCGGGCCGGGCGGGGTGGCCTATGTATATATGATATACGGAATGCACCTCTGCTTTAATGTGACCGCCGGCAAAAAAAATGAGCCCGGCGCTGTTTTAATAAGGTCGCTGGAACCCGGGTGCGGTATTGAAAAGATGAAAGAACGCAGGGGTGTTGACGATTTAAAAAGAATTACAACAGGCCCTGCAAATCTTGCCCGCGCTCTTGGAATCACTCTAGAAGATAACGGAAAAAAGCTGCCGTCGGAGGATATCTTCTTGGCCGGTCGTTCCGGAACATTTGAAAAAAAAGTAGTAAGTACCCCGAGAATAGGAATAAGCAAAGGGGTGCATTTTAGATATAGGTTTCTGGCGCCTGACAGTGATTTTATAAGCGGTTCCGTTAAAAAAACCGCTTATTTAAAACAGATATAAATTAAGGAGAACAGGGATATGAAAGTAAAAGATATTTTAAAACTGGTTGAAAAAGAGGGAATAAAAGCCGATCCCCGCCCTGAAAAGGAAATTAAAAGAATTCTTAAAGAGAAAAAGAAGGAATATGACGGTTTAAAGGGAAAACAGAAGGAAATATTTGACCTTCACACGACAAAAAGCCCTTATGCCGACACCCGCATTATTTATGGTGAGAACAGAACTTTTAACCAGATGTGGGTGGGGATAGATGTTGATACCTCCGAGCTTCTGATGGTAAAAAGTGTTTGCTCCGGTGCTGCAAAACCGCTTGTAGTTTCGCATCATCCTATGGGTAGAGCATATGCCAATTTTTATGAAGTAATGGATATGCAGTCAGATATAATTACCGGGGAGGGAGTAACCAGGAGCGTAGCGGAAGGGCTTACTCAAAAAAGAAAGCAGGAAGTGGCGCGCAGGGTTGCTGCTGCAAATCACTGCAAGACTTCAGATGCTGCCCGTATTCTTGATATACCCTCAATGTCTGTGCATACGCCTGCCGACAACCATGTTAAGCAGTATCTTGACAGTCTCTTCAAAAAAGAAAAGCCGGTCCTTTTGGGAGATCTTATAGATATTCTCCTGGAAATACCCGAATATACGGACGGTGCGCACAAGGGGACTCCTCCCGCTATCCTTTCGGGAAGTAAATCCGCCAGATGCGGCAGGATTTTTGTTGATATGACGGGGGGAACGGAAGGCAGCGCGTATTTAATTCAAAAACTTTCTGATTCCGGTGTATCTACCGCCGTCTGCATGCATATGAGTGATAAGCATTATAAAAAAGCGAAAAATGCCAATTTGAATGTTATTATTGCGGGACATATCTCATCGGACAATCTGGGATTAAATCTTTTACTTGATAAAATTATTAAGCAGCTCGGCAGTTTTGATATAAAAGAGTTCAGCGGATTTAAAAGGGTATCAAGAATTTAAAAAGAATGGCCGGCGAAAATACAGTAGAAAAAGTAAGACAGGCCAACGATATCGTTGATGTCATAGGAGAATACTTTCCTCTTCATAAAGCAGGTTCAAACTACAAGGCGCTCTGCCCTTTCCACCAGGAAAAAACGCCTTCTTTTGTAGTATCTCCCGATAAACAGCTTTTTCATTGTTTCGGATGCGGCGAATCGGGTAATCTTTACAATTTTGTGATGAAAATAGAGGGCCTAGATTTTCCTGAGGCCTTACGCCGCATGGCCGAAAGAGTTAATATAAATATATCCGATACCGGAGACAGGCATTACAGGCGGAACAAGCAGGTCAAGGAATCCATACTTGCATTGAATTCCAGAGCTGCGGAATTTTACCACAAGGTTCTTTTTTCGGTGGCAGGTAAAAAAGCTCTTACATATCTTCAGAAGCGAGGGTTGAATAAAAAAATTATAAAGGAGTTTAAACTCGGATATGCGCCGGGCGGCAGCTTTTTAACCCGGCATGCGCTGGACAACGGTGTCAGTTCTGAAGAACTTTTAAAGAGCGGGCTTAGTGACAAAGGCCGCAGCGGAACCTTCAGAGATAAATTTGCAGAAAGAGTTATCTTTCCTATACACGATGAGCGCGGCCAGGTGAGGGGTTTCGGAGGACGAGTAATGGATTCTTCCAGGCAACCCAAGTATCTAAATACCGCGCAGACTCCCGTATTTGAAAAAAAGCAGATAATATACGGGCTTTACCAGGGAAAGGAAACGATAAGGGAGAAAAAAAGGATTATACTTCTGGAAGGTTATATGGATGTTATTTCCGCGCACCAGCACGGGATAAAGGAGGCCGTGGCGGCGCTGGGAACAGCGATTACCCGGGATCATATTTATAAGATAAAGCACTGGGTGGACGATGTTGTTCTTTCTCTTGACTGTGATGATTCCGGTTTTCAGGCTGCAGAAAAAGGGGTTGACCTGCTCGCAGATTCCCAGATAAGTTCCAGGGTCTGTATTTTACCTCAGGGAAATGATCCGGAAGACATAATACGGGAAAACCCGGCAGAATTTTCCGAGTATATCAAAAAATCTCAGGACGGTATGGAGTGGAGAATACACCGCAGCATAGAAAAGGCCGGAGGGAAAGATACTCCCGAAAAAAAAGCGGCCGCGGTAAAGGATCTTGTTTCCGTTCTTAAAAAGATAAAGAATGCCGTAAAAAGAGAAGAAGTAAGAAAAGCGATAGCAGAAGAGCTGAACATAAGCGAAAGGGCTGTAATGCAGGTTATGGGAAAATCAGAACGTGATTTATCTTTATTTAAGGAGAAGCTTGAATTCAACAGACTTTCAAGAGAGGAAAAGATTTACCGTGAACTGCTTCATATAGCTTTGAAACACGGGCATTTAAATGAAAATCTTAAAGAAGCCCTAAAGTATGATGTCGATAATATGTACGCTGAGCTGTTCCGAAGATATATTTCAGAAAGCGGGGGTGACGTACAGAAGGCCCTTTCTTCAGGAGAAGAAAGTAAAAAGATACTTTCCAAACTTTCATTGATGCCCCTGAATGATGAAGATCCTCAGGAGTATCTCAATGAGCTTATGAATGCTCTTGAAAGATTGGAGCAGGAAAAAAGATACCGCGTCCTGTCTTCTGAGATAAGAAAACTTGTAGTGGAGAACAATCCCCAACAGCTGAAAGAAAAGAACAGGGAGTTTAAAAAACTGGCCCGCGAGTTGAAAGGCTGCAAAAATGAAGCATCTGCGGATATTTTTTAATTTTATTCGAGTGGGTTTGATTCATTTTACAAATTTTGTTAGGACGTATAAGATATACACCCAATTAGGAGGAATCTTAAATTGACCGATGATTATAAAAAACTAGTATCCAAGGGAAAAGAGGACGGAGAGCTGTCTATTCAGGATATTAATGAGTACCTTGATGATGATTCTATTCAGCCCGAGGAATTTGACCGTCTTTTTGAAGCGCTGGAGGGTGCGGAAGTAGATATAGTATATAAAACAGAAAAGGAAAAAGAGAAGAGTGAAGATGATGAAGACGGAGTGAAAAGTGTTCCGCCGCCGGCACTCTCGTCAACTGATTCTATAAAAATGTACCTGAGTGAGATGGGAAAAGAGCCTCTTCTTACCAGAACACAGGAAATGTACCTTGCGAAAAGCATACAGGAGAATGAACAGGCTCTTAAACGCCTTGTCCTGGGTACCTGGATAGGGGTAGATGAATTCAAAAAAATAGCCCTTCAGCTGCAAAAAGGTAAAAAATCACCTCGGGATATAATGAAAAGGGGCAAAAAAACCCAGCGTATACTGGACAGGATGAGCACAAAGGTAAATACTGTATATAATGAGGTGAGACGAAGGCAGCGCAAGATGGATCTGAGAAACGAAAAGCTTCAAGCTTCTTCTCTGTCAGCGGCTGAAAAGGAAAAGCTGAGAAAAGAGATTCATGAGGAAGAAGGAAAAATAGTTGATGCGATTCTGTCTCTGAATATGAAAAAGGAGATACTTCGCGGCATAATTGAAAAGTTTAAAAAAGATACAGCCTCCATAAGGAAACTCAACAGAAAAAAAGAGAGAACGCTGAAACAACTCTCCTGTTCCTATAAAAAAGCCAGGGAATTATACAATATCACAAAATCCGGTGAAATGAGCGCTTACGCTTTTCAGAAGGAGACAGGTATAACCGTGCGCAGGATGGAGATAATCAGGGATGAAATAAGAAGAATCAAGCTTAGTATGCATGGCAGGGCCAGAAAGTTCAACATGGATCTTGATGAAATTCTTTACAAGACGGAAAAGGCCCTTAAGCACGAAGAGAATATAAGCAAGGGTAAAATGAACCTTGTAAGGGCTAACCTGAGACTTGTTGTATCAATAGCTAAGAAAAATACGAACCCGAGCCTTTCTCTTCTTGATCTTATACAGGAAGGCTCAATAGGAATGATGAAAGCAGTGGACAAATTTAAATACAAAAAAGGATTTAAATTTTCTACTTATGCCACCTGGTGGATAAGACAATCAATTAACCGCGCTATAGCCGACCAGGCGCGAACCATAAGAATACCCGTACATATGAAAGAAGTGATAAATAAGATATCTAAGCTGAATAAGGAGTGGAAGCAGAAATACGGCCGCCTTCCGGTAATAGAAGAATATTCAAGGGAGCTGGGAATTGATGAGGATAAGCTTAGAAGAATAATGGAAATCAAACAGAAGCCTGTTTCCATTGACACCAAAGTGGGTGACGATGAAGACAGCAGCCTGGAAGATTTTCTTGAGGATAAAGAAAGTATGACGCCGGATGACGCTACAATGGCGTCCCTCCGCAGGAAGGAGATAAATCGTGCTCTTAGCCAGCTTGACAGCCGCGAGGCTAAAATAATAAAATTGCGCTTCGGGTTGGAAGGCGGATATCCCAGGACTCTTGAAGAGGTCGGGCAGCAGTTCGGAGTTACGCGGGAAAGAGTAAGACAGATAGAAGCTAAAGCGATAGAAAAGCTTAAACATCCGGATAAAAGCAAACATCTTCAGATATATCTTGACATGGAAGATTAAAAGGTGTTTTTTCAAGTCCATTCAAAAATTTGACATTTCTTTTATTTTAAGTTAAAAAGTCAAGCACGGGCCCATAGCTCAGTTGGTTAGAGCCCCTGACTCATAATCAGGTAGTCCTAGGTTCGAGTCCTAGTGGGCCCACCATTTTTTACCGGGCAATTAGCTCAGAGGCTAGAGCGTTCGGTTCACATCCGAAAGGACGCAGGTTCAAGTCCTGCATTGCCCACCATCAGGGGTTTTGGTTTATTATATCCCGGCAGTTTAATAAAGGAAGAAATAAATGAATGAACAGATAGCTAGGCTGGTACAGTTGCAGAAACTTGATATTATTGTCGATGATATCGACGGAAGACTTAAAGAAATTCCCGAACTTATAGAAGAGGAAGAAGCAAAAATTGTCAGAGAAAACGAAAAAAAAGAGGCGGTTAAACAGGAAGTGAAAGATATTCAGGTAGATTTAAAAAACTGGGAAATCGAAGCGGGTAAACTTGAAGCAGAAATAAAGAAAAATAAGGAAGAGCTGAATACCCTTAAAAGCAATGAGGCCTACAGCCGGATGCATAAGGAAATCGGTGAAAAAGAAAAAAAAGTTTCCGATGTGGAGGAAGAAATACTTAAGTGTTACGACAGGATAGAAGAAAAAGAAAAAGAAATAGGTGAACTTGAATCCGCTCTAGAGAACTTTAAAAAACAGGTAAAAGAAAACCAGGGTAAATACAGGTCAGACGCGGAAAAGCTCAAATTAAATAAAAAAGAAGTTGAAGAAGAGATTGCTCCTTTAAAAAAAGAAATTAAGGAAAAACTTCTTGAAGAATACGAGAAGATAAGAAAGGTCCGGGGTACGGCTCTTGCTTCTGCCGGAGATTCAAACTGTGGGGGCTGTTACAGGGAGCTTATGCCTCAGGAAATAAATAACCTTATTGAAGGAAAAATAGTACGGTGCGGCAGTTGCAACAGGCTTCTTTATATTGATGAAAAGCAGAACGGGACATTATAAATTAATTGCTGACGGGGCCTGCCTCGGTAATCCCGGAGAGTCTTCCGCCGGTTTTGTTATTTCCGATTCTGATTCTAATGAGGTTTTCAGAGGTTCGGTGGTGCTGGGAAAAGGAACTAATAATACCGCCGAGTATAGCGCTATAATAGAAGGATTAAAAGCCGCATTAAGGATCGGGGTAAATAAAATTACAGTTTATTCCGATTCCGAGCTTGTTATAAAACAGTTAACCGGGGAGTATTCGGTTAAGTCCGGAGTCCTGGAACAGCTTAAAGACAGGGTTCTTAGGGAATCTTCGAAGTTTAAAAGCGCGGAATTTATACATCTGGGAAGAGAAAAAACCTCTGCAGCCCATAATATGGCTGAAGGTATATTGAAAATAAAATAGGATTTGCCTGCCGGTGTTCGGTCGCAGGTTCCTGTCAGGGAAACCGGAGGAAAGTCCGGACTTCTCAGGGCGGAAAGGGAAAGTGGCACAGAAACCAGGTACAGGGAACGCAGGTTCTGCTGTAGTGAAAAGGCTAAACCCCTTTCGAAGCAAGGCCAAATAGAGGCCGATGGCGTGGCCCGCGCCGCTTGAGGCCCGGGTAGGCCGCAAAGATAAATGACCGTTGAAACAGAATCCGGCTTACAGCCGGCAGGCATAGTTAGTGTGACATTTAAAATATGGAAGAGATTCATCGCAAAAAATATATAACCGGCAGGAAATATCAGCTTAAATATGCTTTTGTCGTAGTCTGCGCGGTTCTTGTCGCAGCAGCGGCTATAATGGGTGCGGTATACAGGGATTTAATGACAGCTTATCCGGAAGTTGCAGCGGATATATTTCAATGGGAAAAGTACTTTACGCGCTTGGGGGTCATAGTTGTTGTTGTCTTATTAATCGGGCTTTTTCTTTCTCACAAAATAATAGGGCCGGTTTTGCGTCTTTCATCCACGCTTAACAGGATCAATAAAGGTGATTTCAAAGCGCGCATTAAGCTGCGCAGCGGGGATGAGTTTCTCAGGCTTGGAGATGAAATAAATGTTCTTGCAAACAGGCTAGAGAGCCTTTCAAAAGAAATCCCGGAAATAAAAGATAAATTTAAAGAATACTGACCGCAGGATGGTACATTTCTTTTAAAGCTTTTCTGGTTACAGAGCCGTAATCGCCAACCCTGCAGAAAGCCTCCCCGGCGGAATTGCAGAAGAACTTTGCATCGGGCATATAGATATCAATCAGTTCTCTTAACATTTGAAGGGTTCCGGTTTTTTCGTAGCCCTGCAGTTGTAGATTGCAGGAATCTTTTTAAGGCTTGCGCTATCTGTATGGAGTAGTGGGTGGGCGTTACAAGGTTTATATTATGTGCTCCGTCTGACTGGAGTCTCAGCATTATTTCAATAAATTCCTTTTCCGATATTTGTTTTTCGTTTCCCAGGTGCGATATTGGATAGTTCTGGAAAAAAAATACATCTCAAACCGCAGTGGGTGTAAAAAATTGTGCCGGACCCGCGTGCTCCCGAAACCGGGGGGTTCTCACCAAATGAAGATTCCAGGAAGAAATTTCAATACCACTGCCTGCTCTCCACCGGCCTTTCCCTGATCTTCTATCTGCTCTGCAGAATTTTGGACAGAGCTTACACTTTTTTAAGCGAATCTTATCCGTTTCAGCAATGTAATATATAAGGAAACTTACAGTTTCAAGGCGCAACAGAAAAAAAGCTCCGGAAAAACTTGACAAAAGGGGTGTTTTTGTATATATATTTAGTGTGTGGGGCAAAGTGGTGTAAAGTGGGGAAATATAATTGAAAGACTTAATAGGACAGCATCATCACAAACTGGATAAGAAAAGACGAATTTTTATACCTTCCGGTTATCGTACATCAAATAAGTGGGTTTTAACGGCCGGGCTGGAAGAATGCCTCTGGCTTTTTCCTCGTACCGAGTGGGATTCCGTAAAAGAGAAGATTAAAAAACTTCCCATGACCAAAAAGGACGCAAGAAATTTTCTACGGGTATTCCTTTCCCGGGCCGGCAGTGTGGATATGGATGGTCAGGGACGCATACTCATACCCGGACATTTATGCGATTTTGCAGGTTTAAAAAATGATTGCTGTCTCATAGGTATGCTTGACAGGGTTGAAATATGGGATAGTGCCAACTGGAATAAGTATTCACGCTCCTCGGAAGAAACATATGCGCAGGCAGCGGAGAAAATTGTTGACGTAGACCTATGATTTTTCACAGTCCCGTCATGCTTGCGGAGACAGTTTCTGTTCTGAACCCGTCTCCGGGAAAAATAATTGTTGACGGTACTGTGGGTGAGGGCGGTCATGCTGTCGCCCTGGTAGAAAAAATTAAACCCGGCGGCATTTTAATGGGCATAGACAGGGACGAAGATAATCTGGCAATAGCCGAAGAGAGGCTTAAAAAAACCGGGGCCGCCTTTAAACTTTTTAAAGGTACCTATTCCGGTATGGAAGGATTTTTGAAGAAGGAAGGTGTTAAGGGGGCGGATGGCGTATTGCTTGATCTTGGTTTTTCAATGAGGCAGATAAAGAATGCTTCCCGGGGTTTCAGTTTTAATGAAGATTCACCTCTGGATATGCGTTACGATACGTCAAATGGGATTTCTGCCGAAAGCTGGCTCAGGGAAGCCGAAATTACTGAAATAAAAGAGGTCCTTAAAAAATTCGGACAGGAAGATGAAAGTGCGAGAGTAGCCCGCTGCCTTAAAAAACTTGTGGAAGAACAAGAGGGAATAAGCGCCATCAGAGCAGCCGAAGCAGTTTCTCAGGCTAAACGAAAAAAGAAAAAACGCATTAATCCCGCAACCAAAACTTTCCAGGCAATAAGAATTCACATAAATTCTGAGCTTGAAGAACTGAAAAAAGGACTTGAGGCTGCATCCCTGTCTTTGTGCCGGGGCGGGCGCCTGGTTGTTCTTACCTACCACTCAATTGAGGATAGAATAGTCAAGGATTTTCTCTTTAAATTTTCCGGAAGCTGCCAGTGTCCTTCCGGTATGCCTGTCTGCGGGTGCGGTGCACTATCCCGCCGTCCTCTTCTAAAAGTGCTTCCCGATTCAGGTTCAGCTCCGTCAGAAAAAGAGAAAGCGAAAAATCCGGCGAGCCGCAGCGCGCGCTTGCGGGCAGCGGAGGTAGTTCTCAAATGATTTCAAGAAAGGGACTCTTCATATATATAGCTGCTTCAATATCCCTGATATTCTTTGCCTGGCAGGGAGTTACGATATTTACACTTGGCTACAGGGTTGAAGATATGGCGGAGCTGGTCCGTAAGGAGGAGATAAAACGGCAGCAGCTAATCCGGGAGTACGGATTTGTTGCGAATCATTATGAAATAGACCGTCGCGCATCGGAATACTTAAAAATGAGGGTTCCTTCCCAGAGGAATATAAGGACAGTAGGGGTAAGCAGGGAAAGGCTTTATGCAGATGATCCGCCGCGCCGTATACCGCTGGTGTCTTACATAAAAGAAGTGCTTCTTATTTCAGACGCGGAGGCGCGGCAATGAATATAAAAGTCCGCGCCGGGATGATGATGTTTGCTATTGTGGCTGTGTTTGCCTTAATTTCAGTGCGGCTTTTTTATGTTCAGGTTATACAGCACGGGGAGTATTCACGCCGTGCGCGCCGGTTTTATACGGTTGTAGAGCAAAATGTCACACCTTCCCGCGGCAGAATACTGGACCGCAATGGCATAGTTCTGGCTGAAAACAGGCACACTTATTCAGTCGGGATTAATCCGGGCCGGGCCGGAGTATGCGGAGATCTGGTTTCAGCACTCTCTGCTTCTCTCGGAAAGCCGCGCGCGGAGATAAGGTCGCTTCTTTCTTCCGGTGCAGGTTTCCGGTGGCTTTCCCGTCACGCAGAGCCCGGCGATGTAGAGGGTCTTTATAGTTTCAGGGATAGCGGAATAGTTCTGGCAAGGGAAAATCATCGCATATACCCTCAGGCGCCGCTGGCTTCGGATATAATTGGTATAGTAGGCACAGACAATCAGGGGCTTGGCGGTATTGAACACAGCTTTGAAACCTACCTTAGAGGAATTCCGCAGAAAAGAACAATGATAAGGGACGCCAGGGGACGAACGGTTTATCTTGATGTTGACGAAACTTCACCATCAAGAGATGATGCTGAAGTTTACCTGACGCTTGACGCAGGGCTTCAGTATATAGCGGAGCGGGAAATTAAAGAAGGCCTTAAAAGGGTAAGAGCCCGAGGCGCCATGGTTATTATCCAGGAACCCTCAAGCGGTAAGATACTCGCAATGGCAAGTTACCCCAATTACGACAACAGCTTCGGAGTTCCTGAGAATTCTGACCTTCTTAAAATAAAGCCGGTTACCAATATTTTTGAACCCGGCTCAACCTTCAAAATATTTACCGCTGCCGGTGCGCTTCAGGAAAGCCTGGTAGAAATAGAAGAACAATTTGACTGCGAGGGAGGAACATATACCGTTGGCGGATTTCCCATAAGAGATTTTGAACCTCACGATTTTTTAAGTTTTAGGGAGGTTATGCTTTACTCTTCAAATATAGGAATGGCAAAAACAGCAGAACGCATGGGAGAAAATATTTTATATAAATATGCAAGGAACTTCGGTTTTGGAAACTTTACCGGAATAAGGCTTCCCGGAGAACCCAGGGGCATACTCCGCAAACCTGACAGGTGGTCGGGAACCAGCCTTTCCCGGATATCCTTCGGGCAGGAGATAGGTGTAACCGCAGTCCAGCTTGCCTGCGCTATTTCAGCGGTGGCCAACGGAGGAATTCTCAGGGAACCTCAGATAGTGGAAAAAGTATCTGTTTCTGGCAATGTGAGAAGATACGAATCTCTTGCCGTAAGAAGGGTTGTAAGCGAAGAAACTGCACGCAAAATAAATGATATGCTTGTGGATACGGTACGCTACGGATCAGGTGTAAGCGCTTCGGTAAAAGGTTATCCGGTCGCGGGAAAGACAGGTACCGCCCAGAAATTTGACCCTGAAACATTCCATTATGCAAAAGATAAATATGTAGCTTTATTTGGGGGGTACTTTCCGGCGGATAACCCCAGGCTTACCATAGTTGTTATATTTGAAGAACCGGAGGGCCCGTTCCGGTGGGGAAGCTATGTGGCTGCACCGGTTTTTTCAAACATAGCGCGTGCCGCCATCAGCTATCTTGATATTGCGCCCACGTTGCCTTCGGAACTGGCGTCAAGATGAAACTGAAAGATTTTTTTGAATATTACAGGCCTCTGGGTGTGGAAGGAAATCCTGATTTGGATATAACGGGATTTTCCGTTGATTCAAGGCAAGTGAGGGAGGGGAATCTCTTTTTCGCGTTCAGCGGCTCGCATACTGACGGCATTCTCCACTTGAACAAAGCGGTTGAAAAGGGAGCAGCCGCGGTTGTTTTCGGCAAAAAAACTATACTTCCGGGTAGAACCGGAAAATCCGGATTTGTAAGTATACAGGTTGAAGATGCAGAGGCTGCCCTGAGCAGGTGGTCTTCAGCCTTTTACGGTTTTCCTTCGAAAAGAATGGATATAGCAGGAGTTACAGGAACGAACGGGAAAACCACTGTAAGCTGGCTGATATATGAACTACTTAAAAAAGGAGCAGATGCCGGTCTTGTGGGCACTCTGGGATACAAGTTTGGAGATACTAAAGGGAGTTTTTCCATGACTACTCCCCGCCCGCATGAACTGCATGGCCTTTTTGCTTGTATGCTTGAAGCCGGCATTGAAAAGGCAGTAATGGAAGTTTCATCACACGGCCTTAAAATGAAAAGAGTAATGGATGTAGAATTCGGTTCTGCTATTTTTACAAACCTTACTAGAGACCATCTGGATTTTCATAAGACTTTTGAAGATTATTTTAATGCCAAAATGCTTCTTTTCGGGCTTTTGCGCAAGCCCCGTAAAGCGCTTGTAAATATTGACGATGAGTACGGGAGCCGGATTCCCGGGCTTCTGGACTTTAAACCCGTTACATACGGAATTAAAAACCAGGCCGATTATATGGCTGAGCCCGGGGCAATGGACCTTTCGGGGACTTCTTTTACACTTACCGGTCCGGGTGGTTTTAAAAAAGATGTAAAGGTAAACCTGGTAGGCAGGTTTAATATATATAACTGTTTGGCCGCTATGGCCTGGGCAATTGAAAAAGGAGGAGATATGGAAGCAGTATGTAAAGTTGTGTCTGAAGCGTCACCGGTTCCGGGACGCCTGGAAATTATAAGCAAGGACGAAGGGGATGACAGGGTGGTTGTAATAGATTACGCCCATACGCCCGTTGCTCTTGAGAATGTTTTGTCTACACTGAGGCCGGTTACTTCCGGCAGGCTTATATGCCTTTTTGGATGCGGTGGAGACCGTGATAGAGATAAAAGGCCTCTGATGGGAGAAATAGCAGGGCGGCTTGCAGATGTCGTTTATGTAACTTCCGACAATCCAAGGTACGAAGACCCGCTTTCAATAGTGCTTGATATTGAGCTTGGAGTAAGAAAAACAGGAGTAGATTATTTTGTCATACCTGACCGCCATGAATGCATGCGGGAAGCTATATCTACACTTCAGAGCGGAGACTGCATACTTGTAGCAGGTAAAGGTGATGAAGAATACCAGATAATTGGAGATGAAAAGTTTCCGTTTTCAGACCGATGTGTAGCAAGGTCTTTTCTTTAAGAACCGTATTTTAAATATTTTTCCGTGAAATTAAGCGATTTTAGTAAGTGGTCCGGAGGACACCTTAATGCAGCTTCTGATTCAGAGATTGAGAGTGTCATAACGGACTCTCGCAGGGCCGTTGCAGGCTCTCTTTTTATATGTATAAAAGGTAAAAGGCGCGACGGTCATGATTTCATAGAGCAGGTTAAGAAGTCCGGAGGATATACTTTAGGGGAAAAAGAAAACTGTGACATTGTTGTTAAATCTTCGGTAGATGCTCTAGCTCGGGCAGCCGGCTACTACAGATCAGCTGCCAGTATGGCGGTAATAGGTGTGACAGGTTCTTCAGGGAAAACGACAACAGTTGGTATGGTAGCGTCCATACTGAAAAACAAGGACAAAACCTGCAGTACTCCTAAAAGCTTTAATACTCTAATAGGGGTTTCGGAGGCAATTCTGAATTTCAGCCCGGCCTGCCGCTACGGGGTTATAGAGATGGGAGCAAACCATCAGGGAGAAATAAGGCAGATATGCTCCGTAGCCCGTCCTTCAGCCGGAATAATTACCAATATCGGCGATGCCCATATAGGCTGTTTCGGAAGCAGGGAAAACCTTTTAAACGCAAAATTTGAGTTGGCGGAATCGCTTCCTTCTGAGGGATGCCTGATATATAATTATGACCAGGAAGATTTGCGTAAAAAAGCTTCTCTTTACAGTGATTCAAAAATAAGTTTCGGATTTAAAGATGGTTCGGATGTTAGGGGAAAAATTGTTGATATTTCTTATTCCGGCAGTATTTTTGAGTGGAAGGGAATACGTATCGGAATTAAAATTCCCGGGAGCTTCAATGTTTTAAACGCCCTGGCGGCGATTGCCGGAGCAATACATTTCAAGGCTTCGGATGAAGAAATAAAGAGGGGGCTTGAGGAATATTCTCCTCCGGAACACCGGATGAGTTACATCAATATAGAGGGTATAGAAATTGTTGACGATTGTTACAATGCAAACCCCGCATCTGTAAAAGCGCTTTTTTTAGAAATGTTGAAAATACATCCGCAAAAGGATATAATTGCGGTGACAGGCTGTATGCATGAACTTGGAGACAGGTCGGAGGATCTTCACAGGGAAACAGGATCTTTTTTAGCCGGAATAGATAATGTAAAGTATATATTATCATCGGGAAAATACAGCAGTAACCTGCTAAAAGGCGCTGAAGAATCCGGTTTTAAAAAGAAAAATCTTTTTTCTTTTTCCGGTACCTGTGAAGCATCGGAAATAATTAAAAAAATTGCCGGAAAAAAATCGCTGGTGGTTTTGAAAGCGTCACGCCTGGAAAGTTTTGAAAAAATACTTGAAGAATTAAAACAATGATATATCACTTATTATATCCCCTAAGAGAAATATTTTCACCCTTTAACGTACTGCGTTATATAACGTTCAGGACTGCTGCCGGTTTTATAACCGCTATAGTAATAAATTTTATAGTTGCCCCCAGGATTATAAACTGGCTTAAGAAAAATGACAAAGGTCAGATAATCAGTGAGAATGGCCCTGAAAGGCACCGGGATAAGAAGGGTACTCCTACAATGGGAGGTCTCATCATAATACTGTCACTCACCGTATCTACTCTGCTCTGGGCAAACATAAAGAATCCTTATATTATTATACTTATTGTAAGTACCCTATGGCTCGGGCTTATAGGTTTTATAGACGACTATATATCCTCTTCTTCCAGAAAGGCGGTAGGTCTTACCCCTGCGCTTAAACTTGCCGGACAAGTGCTTCTGGGGCTTTCACTGGCTGCCTATCTTTATTATAATCCCACTTTTTCCCAACAGCCCTACTCTCTCACTATGCCTTTTTTTAAAGATTTATATATAAATCTCGGTTCCGGCTATATAGTAATGGTTCTTATTACAGTTGTAGCCACTTCCAATGCCGTCAACATAACTGACGGACTTGACGGCCTGGCTATAGGATGCATAATATTTGCTTCTTTAACTTATATGGTGCTTGCCTATATTGCCGGTCACGTGCAGTTCAGCAGCTATCTCTTTGTCCCTAATGTTCCCTTATCCGGTGAAATAAGTATTTTCCTGGCGGCCCTCGCCGGTGCCGGACTGGGTTTTCTGTGGTTCAACATATTCCCCGCAAAAGTCTTTATGGGAGATACGGCCTCGCTTTTTATGGGAGGGGTAATAGGAATCAGCGCCATAATTATAAGGCAGGAGATTCTGCTTATACTTGTCGGAGGTGTGTTTTTAATGGAAATAATGTCTGTAGTGCTACAGGTTCTTTCATTCCGTTATACGGGAAAGCGTATATTCAAAATGGCGCCCCTTCATCATCATTTTGAACTGAAAGGCTGGAGTGAACCGCAGATAGTAATAAGATTCTGGATTATAGCCATAATCCTTTCCATGTTCACCCTTTCAACTCTTAAGATAAGATGAGTGCTTCCTGTGAAGGAAAGAAGATTTTAATTGCCGGGATGGGAATCAGCGGGCGCAGCGCCGCGGCTTTTCTCTCTGCACGGGGAGCCCGCATTACCGCATACGACCGTAAGCCGGTTGAAGAAATAGAGCCTGCTCCAGCGGCCCCGGAGAATTTTCTTACCGGAGATCCCGGGGAAATTGATCTTTCGGTTTTTGATGAAGTTGTTGTAAGTCCCGGGATTCCGCCAGGCAATCCGCTTATTAAAAAAGCAGTTAAAATGAAAATTCCGGTTAAAAGCGAGCTCCAGGTAGGACTGGAATTCTCTCCGCCCGTTAAGATTGTATCGGTTACGGGGACTAACGGAAAAACAACAACCTGCGCGCTTCTGGAGTATATTACGGGGGGGCGGACTGCCGGAAACATAGGCAAACCTCTTACCGGTGAAGTTGACCGCCTGAAAAGGGGTGATTTTCTTATTCTTGAGGCTTCAAGCTACCAGATACCTTTCACTCCTTCTCTTTCTCCTGATGTAGGCGTCCTGCTGAACATTTTTCCCGAACATATAGAATGGCACGGAAACAGGCGGAATTATATGCGTTCAAAAAAAATAATGTTCCTGAGGCAGTCCCCGGAACAGAATGCAGTTTTTAATGCCCGGATGAAGGGGTTGAAGAAGTTTATGAAAGGAATAAAGTCTTCAAAAATGTTTTTTGACGTGGAGGGTCTGCCAGAAAACGGGGTGGGGGTATCCGGCAGGAAAATCTTTTTTACGGAAAGCGGTTGTAAAAAATTTGTCGCCAGCCTTGATGAATACCCGCTTAAAGGACGGCATAACGTTGAAAATCTTCTTGCTGCGCTGTGCGCTGCGCGGATTGGGGGTTTTAGCGAAAAACCCCATCTCTCCGGATTTAAGGCTCCGCCCCATAGAATGGAAAACGCAGGGACATTTAAAGGTGTTAATTATGTAGATGACTCCAAGTCTACGAATTTTCATTCAACACTAAATGCTGTTAAAGCATCAGATGCGCCTGTTATTCTTATGATGGGCGGACGCTCCAAGGGGATCTGCAGCAGGGCGCTTGTTAAGGAGAGTCGCGGCAAGGTAAAAGAAGTAATTGCTTTCGGAGAAAGCGCTCCGGAAGTACGCAGGCTTTTCAAGGGTTCCTTTCCCGTTCATATAGCAGAATCTCTCAGAGAAGCTGTAAAGACTGCCGCTGAACTGGCACGTCCCGGTTTTACGGTTCTTATGTCTCCCGGAGGCTCAAGCTTTGATGAATTTGACGATTATGTTCAGAGAGGCGAAAAATTTAAGCAATGGGTAAAAGAAGAACAAAAAAATATTCGCACAATATAGATATTCCTCTGCTGACTGTAGTTGCTGCCCTGGTGGTATTCGGCCTTGTGATGGTTTACAGTTCTTCTGCAGTAATAGCCGGGGAACGTTATCATAACGCTTATTTTTTTGCATTCCGTCAGGTTATCTGGATTATGGCCGGCTCCGTTGCCATGATTGCAGGAATAAAGATTGACTACAGAAAATGGGCGGCGCTTTCCCGGCCGGGCTTCTTTGTTTCCATTGTTCTTCTTGCAGTGGTGCTTTTTACTCCGATGGGCAGGTCTGTCGGTGGCGCGCAGAGGTGGCTAAGGCTGGGTCCACTGGGTTTTCAGCCTTCGGAAATGGCAAAAGTAGTCATGGTTATGTATATGGCTTCAACACTTCATCGGAAATATATTAAACGCCGGGAGTTCAATAAAAAACTTCTACCCCCGTTGCTTCTCCTTGCCCTGGCGGTATTTCTTGTTTACCGGCAGCCGGATTTCGGTACCGCGATGTTTATGATTATCGTTACTGCCGGAGTTTTTTTTATAGGCGGAGTAAAAGTATCTCACATAGTAACTGCTGTAATGGCCCTTGCTCCCTTTCTTGTGATTATGCTTTTTGCCCGGCCCTACAGGAGAGAGCGTATTATGACATTTCTTAATCCGTCAATGGATATTTACGGATCCGGGTTTCAGCTTTTCCACAGCATAACTGCCCTGGGCTCTGGCGGTATTACAGGGCTTGGGTTGGGATCCGGACTGCATAAACTTTTTTATATACCCGAGGTGCATACTGATTTTGTCTTTGCTGTGATAGGGCAGGAACTTGGTTTTGTGGGTACTTTTGCAGTTGCGGTACTTTTTGCGGTGTTTGCCTGGCGGGGTATGAAAATAGCAGTAACTCAGGAAGAATATCTCGGGCGGGTCATAGCTGCGGGCCTGACTTTTCTTATAGTTGCGCAGGCCGCGCTGAATATGGCGGTTGTAACAGGGCTTTTCCCTACAAAAGGCCTGCCGCTTCCTTTTCTCAGCTTTGGCGGAAGTTCTCTTTTTTTTAATATGTTTGCAGCGGGAGTTATTCTTAATATATCTGCCAGCTGCCGGAGGGATTAATATAAATGAAACGGAAAATTAAAATACTTATGGTAACGGGAGGAACCGGGGGTCATATATACCCCGGCCTTGCTCTTGCTTCGGAGATCGAAAAGAGGTTTGAAAATACCGAAATAACGTTTATTACTGACGGAAGGACCCTTGCAGAAGAAACAATTGGGAAGAGTTCTTACAAAAACCGGAAAATAGAGGCTGCTCCTCTTCCAAGAAAAAAATTCTGGCAAATATGCTGTTTTCTTTTTAAGACGCTGGCCGGATTCCTGGAGTCCGTTATTCTTTTAAAGAAAAACAGGCCCGTTATTATCATTGCATTCGGTTCATACATATCGGTTCCGGTTGTTCTTGCGGCTGCATTAATGAGAGTTCCTGTTGTCCTTCATGAACAGAATTATTTTCCTGGTATGGCAAACAGGTTCCTATCTTTCTGGGCCGACAGAATAGCTCTGACATTTAGCCATTCTGCGGTTTATTTTCCTCCCCGGAAAGTTGTTGTTACGGGTAACCCTGTACGTGAAAATATTTTTACGGTAACACGAACGGATGGGCTGGATAAACTGAATCTTGAAGATGGCCGTGTGACAGTGCTTGTTTTCGGAGGCAGCCAGGGAGCCTCCGATATAAATTATTCTTTTGCGGGAGTCCTTCCGTACCTTGAAGGAATGAAGGAAAAGCTGCAGGTTGTTCACGTATGCGGCCCGGGCAAAGGCAGTGGAATTGCTGACAGTTACAGGGAAGCCGGAATAAAAGCGCGAATTTTTGAATATATGCAAAAAATGGCTTATGCATACAGCGTTGCAGATATCGCCGTCTGCCGGGCCGGCGCTACTACAGTAGCTGAGATAGCTTCCAGGGGCATACCTGCAATATTTGTTCCCTATCCTCATGCCACCTCCGGTCACCAGCAGCTTAATGCAATACCTGTTTGTGAAAAGGGAGGCGCTTTGCTTCTTAAGAATCAGGATCTGAGCGGAGAGTCCCTGGCGCTGACTCTAATACCGCTTATCAGGGAAAAAGATAAGCTGCGTGGAATGAAAGACAGAGCGGCATATTTTAAGGATGTGTTCAGAAACGCCTCATCCCGGCTTGCGGATATTGTTGAGGAATATGTTTGAGTCCATAAAGAAAATACATATGGTGGGAATAGGCGGAAGCGGTATGTGCGGCATTGCTGAAGTTCTGATTAACCAGGGGTATGAAGTAAGCGGTTCCGATATTAAAGAGTCTCCCAATGTTTCGTACCTGAAAGGTCTGGGAGCAGAGATATGCATGGGACACAGTCAGGACAATATTAAAGACCCTCATGTCGTGGTTATTTCTTCAGCGGTAAACAAGGAAAACAGCGAGGTCCGTGCCGCGCGTGAGAAGGATATCCCCGTAATTCCCCGCGCTGAAATGCTATGTGAACTGATGCGCCTGAAATATGCAGTATGCGTTGCCGGCACTCACGGCAAAACTACAACCACATCGATGGCAGGCCTTATTCTTTCTGAAGCGGGTCTTGATCCCACGGTTGTGGTGGGAGGCCTTTTCAAGAACATTGAAAGCAATGCGAAACCCGGAGAAGGTTCATTTATGGTTGCCGAAGCCGATGAGAGCGACGGGTCCTTTCTTAAACTTACACCTGCAATAGCCATAATAACCAACATAGATGATGATCATATGGATTACTACGGGAATATTGAGAAGCTAAAGAAAACCTTTGCGTCTTTTCTAAATAAAGTTCCTTTTTACGGGTTTTGTGTAGTATGCGGTGATGATGATAATATTAAAAGCATATTAAATGATATCTCAAGGCCATGTCTTACCTACGGCCTTGATCCGCACAACAAGTACAGCGCAAAAGAAATATCTCTTTCGGATGAGGAATCTTCATACATTTTTTTAAAAAAAGGCGAGCCGCTGGGCCGGATAGTTGTAGGGGCAACAGGAATGCATAACGTTTTGAACTCTATGGCGGCCGCATCCGCTGCCCTGGAGATGGATATAGATTTTGAAATTATAAAGAAAGCCCTGCGTGGCTACAGAGGGGTCGGCCGACGCCTGGAAAAGAAAGGGGAGAAGGGCGGAGTGGTGTTTTATGATGATTATGCGCATCATCCTTCGGAGATTAAATTGGCCCTGAAAAGCCTCAGAAATATTTATCCGGAAAGGCGTATTGTGGCGGTGTTTCAGCCGCACCGTTATAGCAGGACCAGGGAGCTTGCTGAATCATTTCCGGCTGCTTTCAAAGATGCGAATGAAGTTTTAATAACCGAAATATACAGCGCGGGAGAAGAACCTGTTGAGGGTGTGAGCGGTGAGATTATTGCGGAAAAATTTTCCGGAAAAACAAAAGTTAAATATATAAAAGATATGGATAACCTGGAGGATTATCTGAGACTGAATCTGAAAAATGGCGACTTATGTATAACTCTCGGGGCTGGTAATATAGATAACGTTTCGGAAAAATTCTCCAAAAGAAATTCGGAATGAGAATAATAAACAAGGCGGACTTGAGAAAATATTCCGGGTTTAATACGGGAGGCCGTGCAGAAAAACTGGCTGAGATTTATACAAAAGTAGAACTTAAAAAGTTTTTCGCGGAAATAACCGGCGGAAATTTTTTTGTTATAGGCAGGGGATTTAATACCCTGATAAACGAAGACCTTATAAAGGATTCTATTATTGTTCTGAAAAACAATTTTGAAAAGATAGAATTACGAGACGGATATCTCATAGCCGGAGCCGGCGCTTCGCTTGGAAAAATATTGAGAATTTCCGCAGAGAATGCCTTGGGCGGCCTTGAGTTTCTTGCCGGCATACCGGGAACGGCGGGCGGTGCCGTAAAGACAAATTGCGGTGCTTTCGGAGAATCTTTTGCCGGACTTCTGGCAGAGATAGAGGTTTTTGATACATCGACTGGCTTTTTTGAGAATATTACACCTGAATCCTGCAGTTTCAGTTACCGCAGCTGCGGATTAGACAGTAAAAAGATAATAACTGAAATAAAATTAAGTTTGAAAAGAGCCGATAAAAGTGATATAATTCACAACATAACAGAATATGCCGAAAAAAAATCCCGGACCCAGCCGTTGAACAAGAAAAGCTGCGGCTGTGTTTTTAAAAATCCTCCGTCCGGCCCGCCGGCAGGCCAGATTATAGAGGAGGCCGGTCTCAAAGGCTTAAAGATAGGAGGAGCGCTGGTTTCACGAAAACATGCTAATTATATAATTAATGACGGAACTGCTTCTTCATTCGACATACTTAAACTTATAAAGGAAATAAAAAAACAGGTTAAATCAAATTTTTCCGTTGAGCTGGAAACGGAAATAGGATTTCTGGGGTTCTCAACGGAGGAATTAAATGGCTGATTTCAAAAAAGTTGCTATTCTTACCGGCGGGGACTCGCCGGAAAAAGAAATTTCATTAAAAACAGCTCGAAGTGTTGAAGGTTCTTTAAAAAGAATGGGTATATACAATGAGATTATTCCAGCTGAAGGAGATTTTGCCGGGAGGCTTCAGGATGGGTTTGATATCGTTTTTATCGCCATGCACGGCGGTATGGGGGAAAATGGTTCAATTCAGGGGCTGCTTCAGACACTTGGTCTGACATATACCGGGAGCGGGGTTTTAAGCAGCGCTGTCTGCATGAATAAACCTGTGAGTAAAAAGCTTTTAAGGTTTTGCGGTATAAAAACACCGCGATGGCAGGTTCTTAACTCCTGTGATGAACTTGAAATTGAACTGCCGGTTGTTTTTAAACCTTCTGAAGGCGGATCAACCATAGGAACCGTTATAGTCCGGAAAAAAGAATTGCTGAAGAAGGCTTTTGCAGAAGTATCCGAAGCCTCTCTGGGTTTCGGCGGCGAAGTAATGGCTGAAGAGTATATTCCTGGCAGAGAAATAACCGTAGGTGTTTTGAGGGGAAAAGCCCTTCCCCTTCTTGAAATAAAGCCCGGCACGGAATTTTACGATTACAGGGCCAAGTATACGGAGGGAATGTCAGAGCATTTTGAACCGGAAGATTTAAGTCCTGCTTTGAAAAAAGAAATCCGGGATACAGCAGAAAAATCTTTTCGGGCGGCTCAGTGCCGGGATATGGCCCGTGTAGACTTCAGGCTTAACGGGGAAGATTTTTATGTGCTTGAAATCAATACGATACCCGGTATGACTTCCACAAGTTTGCTTCCCGAAGCCGCAGGCATTGCCGGGATAGATTTTGACGGACTTGTTATGGAGATATTAAAAAGTGCCGGTTTACGCGCGCAAAAAAGGCCGGTTTAGAAGAGCATCGCGTCTGCTACTGATTTTTATGGCTGCAGCAGTGGCGGTGAGGTTTGCATGGGTTTTTATAACTGAAACAGATTTTTTTGCTTTAAAAGACGGCAGTGTAACTATCACGGGAAACAGCATGGTTTCAGAGAATGACCTTCGGGCCCTGCTTGGGATCAATTACGGCATGAATATTTTTTCATATAGCCTGGGCGAAATTGCAGGCCGGCTGGAACATCTGGACAGGGTAAAATCTGTTTCTGTGAAAAGAAATTTTCCAGACGGGATTTATATAGAAATAGAGGAAGTAAATCCGGTGGGCTATACATTTCGCGGCGATGTAAGATGTGCCGTAACGGAGTGCGGAGAAATTTTTGCCGGACCGGAAGGTCCGCCGGTCAAATTCATCATTCAGGAAAAAGAAGCTATAAAAAAGATTGCTTTTTTTCTTGAAAGAATAAGAAAAAAAGATGCAGGTTTTTATAATTCTATAATCGCTGTAGATCTTAATTATCGCGGTGATGTTATTCTTCATACTCACACAACGCGTTTAATATGGCCGCCGCTTGAAGATTTAGCAGCCGCGGATATTAAAAGGAATATAAGTATTTATTCTGCTTTTAACGCTCAGCAGGAAAAAAAAGCAAAGAGTATTGATTTCAGATTTATAACGGCCTCGCAGGGAGTTATAAACGGTTCCATTATTGCCGGGAATTAGAAGGGCGGGCGCCGGTAAGGAGGAGATAAATTTAATGAAAGAAAAGATAATATGCGGACTTGACCTGGGCTCCAGTAAAGCTTGCGCTGTTATAGCTGCCCACACGCCGGGTGAAAGAGTTCTTAATATATTGGGCGCCGGAGTTGTTCCCTGCAGCGGGCTAAAACACGGTGTTGTTGTAAATGTTGACAATACTTATCGGGCAATAACCTCGGCTTTGGAGCGGGCGGAGGAAGAAGCTGAGGTAAAGGTAAAGAGTGTTGTTGTAAATATAAACGGGAATCATATAGACGGGCATATTCATCAGGGAAGCGAGAGGCCCCGCGCCGGAAGGGAAATAACTCCCGAAGACGTGGAAAGGGCCATTAACTCGGCTCAGGCAGTTTCCCTTGCATCTGACAGGCAGATAATCCATTCAATTCCACTGGATTTTAAGATAGACAACAGGACTGGAGTTGAAAATCCTGTCGGCATGGAGGCACATCATCTTCAGGCTACCATTATGCTTATCGCAGGGGACAGCGCTCCCGTAAATAACTTAAAAAACTGCATAACACGCAGCGGCCTCGGCATAGCGGGAGCAATAGCGACAATTCTATGTCCCGCGGAATCAGTGGTAGCTAAAGAGGAAAAAGAACTTGGCTGTGTTCTTGCGGATATAGGAGCTCAGACAATAAATATAGCTGTTTTCGCGGAAGGAAGCCTTAATTATATAGGACAGATAGATATAGGTTCTGATTATATAACCTATGATCTGGCTCACGGTTTGAGAACTTCTCTCCAGGAAGCCAAACGGATAAAAGAAAAATTCGGTAGCGCCTATCCTGACAATACCCTTACCGAAGATATTGAATATACAGGTGTTGACGGGCAGTCGCGAAATACAGCTACTACCCGACAGATTAACAGGATAATACAGCCCAGGGTAGAGGAAATAGTCGAGTACATATCAGATGAAATAAAGAAAAGCGAACGCAGCACTCTTATACCGGGCGGGTTAATCCTATCCGGCGGCGGTGCAGAACTTAGGGGAATGAAAGAAATGTTTTCCGGTAAACTTCCGGATTTTCCTGTGCGTCTTGGGCGGCCAAGGGGCATAAAAGGAAAAACTGAAATGGTCAATTCGTCAGATTTCGCTACAGCGATTGGACTTATTGAATATGCTCTTAAAGATGAAAAAACCACTGCAGTGCATACAGCAAAAAGCAGTATGTGGTCAAGAATAAAAATGTGGTTTGAAGAACTTTTTTAGTCTTCGGACGCTGAGAAAATAAAATAGGAGGCGTAAAAAAATGGTTGTATCTATAGAATTTTTAAAAGGCAATGCCAGCATTACCGTCATAGGCGTCGGCGGCGGAGGAGGAAACGCGATAAACCGGATGATTGAATCCGGAATTAAAGGTGTTGATTTTATTGCTGCGAACACGGATGCCCAGGCGCTTCAGGCTTCTTCGGCCGGAATGAGGATTCAGCTGGGAGAAAAACTTACCAGGGGGCTTGGAGCCGGCGGGAATCCGGAAGTAGGAAGAAAAGCAGCCGAAGAGGATGGTGAAACTATAAGGGATTCGCTTTCCGGTTCGGATATGGTCTTTGTTACAGCAGGTTTCGGAGGGGGAACCGGGACCGGTGGCGCGCCTGTGATCGCCGGAATTGCCAAGGAAATGGGAGCCCTTACTGTTGGAGTGGTAACAAAGCCTTTCATGTTTGAAGGAAAAAAAAGAAATGACAGGGCAATAGAGTGGATTGAAAAACTGAGAAAAAATGTAGACACTCTTCTTGTTATTCCCAACCAGAGACTTTTCCTCATTGCTGACAAGAAAATGCCCGCTACAGAAGCATTTGTAATTGCAGATGATGTTTTAAGGCAGGCAGTTCAGAGTATATCCGATATAATAACAACCCGTGGCCTTATAAACGTAGACTTTGCCGATGTTAAATCTGTCATGCAGAATGCCGGTGACGCAATAATGGGTCTTGGAATGGGAGAGGGAGAGGATCGAGCTGTGGATGCGGCACGTAATGCAATTAATTCACCGCTTCTTGAGGATGTCTCAATTGAAGGTGCAGCCGGACTTCTTGTTAATGTTACCGGAGACGAAAGCATGACCCTCAACGAAATTAACTCCGCCATGGAGCTTATCCATAATTCGGCAGCCGATGAGGCCGAAGTTTTCTTCGGGCATACAATAGACAATACGATAGACGACAAGATTAAAATTACAGTTATTGCCACCGGCTGCGGAAAAAAGAGTGACAGGATTCCCGGACCCGGTTTATTGAATACTGCGTCATCGGGAAGTGATGCCTTAAGAAATGAGAAGGAAAAAAAGATTCCCTCATTTATCAGGCGCAAGATAACCGAAGAATGAAAGCGGAAGAGAAACTTAAACAATACCTGAAGGCAATGGGCTCGGTTAAAGCTTCTGACCTTCATCTGAGAGCAGGACGCCCTCCCGTATTCCGTGTAAACGGACAGCTCAGAATGATTCGCAATCTTCCGGAAGTTGAGCCGGGGGACACGGCGGAGATGGCCGGGGTTATGTTTAATCCGCAAGAGAAAAAAGTTTTTGAAGAGAGAAAAGAAGTTGACCTCTCGTACAGCCTGGATGGGGTAGCAAGATTCAGGGTGAATGTTTTTCAGCAGAGAGGCCTTACTAATATTGCCCTCCGTATGGTGCCGGCCCAGGTGAGAGGCTTCGAAGAACTTAACCTTCCGGATATAATTAAAAAGATAGCTTCCAGCGAGCGCGGGCTTGTTTTGGTTACCGGGACTACAGGTTGCGGAAAGACGACTACTCAGGCTGCATTGATTGATTATATAAACCGGAATTTCTCAAGGCACATTATTACAATCGAAGATCCGATAGAGTACATCCATGAAGACAGGAAGAGTATTGTGTCGCAGAGGGAACTGGGAATAGATACATATTCCTATAGTGACGCCCTTACCCATATAGTCCGCCAGGACCCCGATGTTATTCTGATAGGTGAAATGAGAGATATGGAGACAATGGCAGCAGCTATAACGGCTGCGCAGACGGGGCATCTTGTTCTTTCAACAACTCATACAATTGATGCCCAGCAGACTATAAGCCGTATAATTGATATTTTTCCGCCTCATCAGCAGAACCAGATAAGAATTCAGCTCGCTGACTCCATCAGGGCCGTAATCTCCCAGCGGCTTCTTCCCGTTAAGGAAAGCGGTATGGTGCCGGCATTCGAGATACTTGTTGCTACCGGCCTGATAAGGAGCCTTATAGAGGAAAACCGCTTTTCCGAAGTAAAAGAACAGATGGAAAAAGGCAGTTATTACGGCATGAGGACATTTAACCAGTCACTTGAAAAACTTTATAACGAAGGGTTTATAACTCTTGACGAAGCTAAAAAAGCAGCAACAAATCCGGAAGATCTTATGCTTAAAATCAGGGGGTTCCAATCCGAAAGCGGGAAGAAGGAATAAAGTACTTCAGCAGTATTAATAAAAATTCTGTTTCCGGGATAACACTCAGTAGCCTGGGAAATTTCAAGGAAAACTCCGGCGCTTTTACCTTTCTTAAAGAAACTTACAATGCTTTTTTCGGCCGGGATGTTTTTGCATCAGTTATTATGGAACAGGTCCATTCTTCACAAATACTGCGTCTTACCCTAAATGACGCAGGAAAAGATATTTTAGCCTCGGGCTGCGACGGAGTCATATTCTCTCCCCATCTCAAGGTTGCCGCCGGAGTCAGAACAGCTGACTGCCTCAGCATATTTGCTTATACGGAGAAAGGGCTTATCGGAGCCATCCATGCCGGCTGGCGTTCAATAGCCCGGGGCATAGGCTCCCGTTTCCTGGAAATGGCTGCTGACTGCGGCATTAAAAGGGGCGATATATTTTTTAGAGCCGGCCCTGCGATCTGCCCTTCATGCTATGAAGTAGGCACTGATGTCCTTGAAAAATTTCCATGCCGGGCAGCGGAGGCAGGCAGGCTGAACCTGCTAAAGGCGTTTTCGATTCAGGTGCAGGCCGCTGGAGCAGATCCCAAAAAAATTAAACCTGCTCTTAATGAGAAGTCGTGTACTGCTGAAAATGACTGTTTTTTTTCGCATCGTCGCGGTGATGGGTCGAGAATGCTGGCATTTGCAATTCAGCATTAATTTAATACAATAAAAAATCAACCATTTTTAGAGGAGACAGCAGCATAATTGACGGGATTGTAATGACAGAAAATAAAAAAATAAAAGTACTTGTTATAGGATGCGGAAAAATGGGGTCAGCCCTGCTTAAAGCAATGGCCGGATCCGGTTTTTACAGAGTCTTCGCAGTTGATACGGATGATGGACGCAGAAAATATGCTGCCCGCTGCGGGGTTGAAGTTTTTCCAGACATTGAATCTGCGCCCGGGGCCGATATATACATATTGGCTGTAAAACCCGGAGAGATAAATTCCGTACTTGAGAAAATAAAATCTTTAGGACTCAAAGGCAGCCTTCTTATCAGTATTGCCGCCGGAATCAGCATATCGCATTTAAGGTGCTATGTTGATTCAATGCCTGTGGTCAGGGCAATGCCCAATACTCCTCTTTCCGCCGGAGAGGGAATGACCGCTATCTGTTTTTCGGATCCGGACCGGGAGCAGGACATTGAAGAAGCTTTCCGTATTTTTTCCCTTTCGGGAAAGGCGGAGATTGTTGATGAAGATATAATAGACGCTGTAACCGCTGCAAGCGGGTCTGGACCTGCTTATTTCTTTCTGCTTGCGGCAGTGATGAAAAAGTTTCTTGCCGAAAAGGGTATGAAAGAAAAAACCGCTGCTGTTTTTGCCTCCCAGACTGCCCTGGGCGCGGGAAAGCTTATGGCTGACTCACAAGAGGACCTTGAAGAGCTTATAAACAATGTGGCTTCTCCGGGAGGAACTACCGAAGCAGCACTTAAACATATGGATAAAAAAGGTTTAAGAAAAATATTTTATACCGCAATGGAAAAAGCCCTTAAAAGGGCCGGTGAGCTTTCAGGGAAGGAGGGAAGGTAAAATGAAGGTAATCGGATACGTTATAAACAGTTTTCTCTTTCTGGTTATTGTTATTTCGTCTGTGAGGCTTGCTTTGGAGTTTATGAGGGAAAAAGCAGGACCGGACAAAGATATGCATTTTGGGCCGCTTCTTGAGGAAGTTTCAGATTTAATAGCTGAACAGACCCGGAAGATAATACCTTTAAAACAGGTAAAATCCCTGATGGTCACAGCAATAATCTGTTCGATGCTGCTTGTCTATGCCGTTTCCAGGTTTATCCTGTAGTAATTTGCAAAAAATGCGGGTAATTGAATATAAAAAGGGGCGCCTATATCTTCTGGATCAGAGGAAACTTCCCGGAAGGCAGGAATACGCGGAGATTAAAACTTCCTCTGCTGCAGCTTCTGCTATAAGGGAGATGGTTGTCCGGGGCGCTCCGGCTATAGGAATCACTGCCGCGTATGCCTGCTGCGTTGCTGTCCGGGAGAAAAGATTTTCGGGAACCGAAGAATTAACGAGGCATATGAAAGAAACCTTTGATATCCTCACTGATTCCCGGCCCACCGCGGTCAACCTGAAATGGGCCGTTGATAAAATGCAAAAAAAATTACTTGGAGTAAAAAAGAAAAGTCTAACAGAGATAGCAGAGGCCCTTGAAGAAGAAGCAGAATCCATTAAGGATGCTCAAACAGAAGCTGACTTAAAAATGGGAAAATTCGGCGCCGAAGAACTGGAGAAAATAAAGAAAAAAGGGCTTTCGGTTCTGACTCATTGCAATGCCGGCGCCCTTGCTACAGGGGGCGAAGGCACCGCTTTGGGTGTAATACGCGCCGCTCACAGGAATAATATTCTTAAAATGGTATACTCAAGTGAGACAAGGCCGCGCCTGCAGGGAGCCAGGCTTACATGCTGGGAACTTTCCGGGGAAGGTATCCCGTGTACGCTGATATGTGACAGCCTTGCTGCCGCACTTATGAAAAGCGGTGATATAGATGCGGTTGTGACAGGGGCGGACCGCATAGCTGCAAACGGTGATACAGCCAATAAAACTGGGACTTATACACATGCCCTGGCGGCAAAGTATCATGGTATCCCTTTTTACGTTGCCGCGCCGTTTTCTTCATTTGATTTTAATACGTCCTGCGGAGAGGACATAGATATTGAATACAGGGATGCCGGGGAAGTTTCTGAAATTAATGGGGAAAGAATAGCTCCCGGGGGTATAAACGTTATTAACGCGGCTTTCGATATAACCCCGGCAGATATGATAAGCGCATATATTACCGAAAGGGGAATAGTAAAAAATGTCGGCCAGTTACAATAAAACAATTAATCTACCGTCTACAGGTTTTTCGATGAAGGCGAACCTCGCCGTGAAGGAACCTGTTATACAGAAAGAATGGGAAGACTCGGGTCTTTACCGGAATCTGCTTGAAAAGAACAGTTCCGGTGAAAAATATATTCTTCACGACGGGCCTCCGTATGCAAACGGAAATATACATATGGGTCATGCGCTTAACAGGGTTCTTAAGGACATAATGCTGAAATTTAAACTTATGCAGGGTTATAACGCTCCTTTTATTCCCGGCTGGGACTGTCACGGTTTGCCTGTTGAATATGAGTTGCTTAAAAGAATGGGAGACAACGGCACCGGAGAAGGTATAGATAAACTTAAATTCAGAAAAAAAGCTGCGGCTTATGCGCTTAAGTTTGTTGAGATACAGAAAAAAGACTTTAAACGCCTTGGGCTTACAGGAGACTGGGACAATCCCTACCTGACACTTGATAAGTCATACGAGGAAACAATCGTTGACTCCTTCAGCAGGCTTTACAGTTCCGGCTACATATACAGGGAGCTAAAGCCGGTTCACTGGTGTTTTTCCTGCCGTACGGCCCTTGCGGAAGCGGAAGTGGAGTACGCCGAGATAGACTCTCCTTCTATTTATGTCAAGTTTGAAATGGTTTCCGGATTCCCCGAATTTCTGGAGGGCTGCGGGAAAACCTATGCCCTGGTATGGACTACCACACCGTGGACTCTTCCGGCAAATGTGGCTTTATGTTTCCATCCTGACAGGGATTATGCGTTCCTGCGTACAGAGGACAACGAGGTTTTAATTGTTGCTGAAGAACTTTCCGGCCCTTTCGGGGAGTTTGAAAAAATTGGAACAACCAAGGGTAAAAAGCTTAAGGGAGCCTCCTTTAAAAGGCCTTTCGGGGAAAAGAGTTCTACGGCTATAAATGCCGGTTTCGTATCTATGGATGATGGCACCGGTATAGTTCACATTGCTCCGGGCCACGGGGAGGAGGACTATCTTGCCGGGAAAGAATGCGGGCTTGAAATTATATCCCCCGTTGACGAAAAGGGCTGTTTTACCTGCGATGTGGAGGCGGACGGAATAGAAAATATGCATGTTTTCAAGTGCGATCCTGTCATAATCGGCAAGCTTGAGGATAAGGGGCTTCTCTTTAAAAGCGAAAAAACCCTTCACTCATACCCTCACTGCTGGAGGTGTAAAAGCCCCGTTATCTTCAGGGCTACAAAGCAGTGGTTTTTAGATGTAGATAAAAATGCTCTGAGAGAAAAAATCCTTAACTGCATTAAAGATGTAGAGTGGTTTCCTCCGGCAGGAGAAAAAAGAATAACCGCTATGATAGAGAACCGCCCGGACTGGTGCCTCTCCCGTCAGCGGATGTGGGGCGTTCCTATACCGGTTTTTTACTGTGAGAAATGTTCACAGGCCCTGGCAACTCCGGAAAGTTTTGAAAAAGTCAGGGAAATGGTCAGAAAATACGGTTCCGACGGGTGGTTTCATTTAAGCGCGGGAGAAATTCTGGGCGATGGGATAAAGTGTCCGTGTTCCTCAACTTCTTTCAGAAAAGAAAACGACATACTTGATGTGTGGTTTGATTCCGGGGTCAGCAGTATGGCGGTTCTTGAGAAAAGGGAAGGGCACAGCTGGCCGGCTGATATGTATCTTGAGGGAAGCGACCAGCACAGGGGCTGGTTCCAGACTTCAATAATACCATCAGTTGCAATAAAGGGCGAGCCTCCTTACAGGGCTGTTTTTACCCATGGTTTTACAGTTGACCATGAGGGTAAAAAAATGTCTAAGTCCGTCGGCAATGTTACAAGTCCCCAGGAGGTCATAAAGAAATACGGCGCCGATCTTCTTCGCCTTTGGGTTGCAGGGGAAAACTACTTCAAAGATGTCAAAATATCCGAAGACATATTCAGTCAGACTGTTACGTATTACAGAAGAATACGTAATACTGTCCGTTTTATACTTGGAAATTGCAGAGATCTCAGGCGCGAAGATATGGTAGAATACGGCTCCCTGGAAGGACTGGATAAATTTATCCTGGACAGGTTTTCTTTTTCCGCCGGCGTCATTATAGAAAATTATGAAAACAACCTGTTTTATAAGAGTGCCCGCGAGCTCCACGATTTCTGCAACGGCTGGCTCTCTTCTTTTTATTTTAACATAATAAAAGATTTGCTCTACGTTTCATATCCTTCTGATCACAAACGCCGGTCCGCGCAGACCGCTCTGGTAAGTATTGGAAAAGAGCTGCTGAAACTAGCCGCCCCCATAATCCCTCATACCGCTGAGGAAGGGTGGAAGAAAATGAAGGAGGAGATACCGGCGCTTGAAAATATTGAAGAGAGCGTTTTCCTTTCGGGTGCTCCGGATAGATGCGGCCTATGGAAACAGGAAGGGCTCTGTGAAGATTTTATGCCTGTTGTCGGCTTGAGAGACGAAGTGCTCGCGCGTATAGAAGAGGCTAAAAACGGGGAGATCATAAAAGATCCTCTTGAATCAGAGGTCTTTATAAAGGTTACTGGTAAATCAGCCGGAGAGTTTCTTGAGAAGCATTTATCCCGCCTTAAGGAGTATTTTATTGTAAGCTCGGTTTTTGTTGAAAAAACAGAGGAGTTGGCTTCCGAAAGTTCGGTTGAATTTGTTGACGGCCGGGTTGAAATAAAGATAGAAAAGTCACCGGGTGAAAAATGTGCCAGGTGCTGGATAAGGGATCGTGATACCGGGCGTAAAAACAACTATTCAGATTTATGTCCGCGCTGTGCGGGAGTAGTTGAAAAACTTGAAACAGAAGGCAGCGTTGAATAAACTGTTCTATTTTAGCGCCAGCACGGTCTTTATACTGGACCGGCTTGCAAAACTACTTGTAATAGTAAATATTCCCGCGGGCGGCAGGCGAATCTTAGCGCCTTATTTAAATATAGTCCACATATACAACACCGGAGCGGCTTTCAGCCTTTTTACCGGCAGAAATACTATCCTGATGTTTATAAACGCTCTAATTATAGCTGCCCTGATCATAGCAATTAAGCTTACTGGAGAGAAAAATAAAACTGTATTGTTCTCTTATGCGCTTATAACCGGCGGCGCTCTTTCCAATCTGGCCGATCGGGCTCTTTACAGGGGAGTTGTGGACTACATTGATTTTAAGGTATGGCCCGTATTTAATTTAGCCGATGTGGCAATAACTGCCGGTGCGGCTCTTATATTGCTGGATCTTTTAAAGAATCGCTGCAAGAAAAAAGAGATCAAAAAAAATGTACCCTGAGCTTTTTTCCATAGGAGGTCTTACGGTATATTCCTACGGCGTTTTTATGGTTATTGCCGTAGTGTCGGGATATTTCTTTCTTGTAAAAACGGCGGCCCTGCGGTACATAAAAGAAAAAACAGTGAGCTATTTTTTTACCGGAGCGGTTATATGGGGCCTGATAGGGGCCCGTCTTTTTTATGTAATTATAGATATGGCGTCTTTTATCAGCAACCCCCTGGAAGTTTTTGCAATATGGGGCGGAGGGCTGGTTTTCTCCGGCGCGTTTCTTGGGGGGGCAGGCTGGATTATATACTCTTCACGGAAAAAGAAGGTCAGGTTTCTTGATATCTGTGACGTAACCGTTCCGGCCCTTTCACTTGGTTATGCGATTGCCAGAATAGGTTGTTTTATGTCCGGCTGCTGTTACGGCTCGGAAACGGCCGGCTGCTGCGGGGTGGTTTTTCCCGGACACACCTATCCCTCATATCCGGTCCAGCTCTATTCAATGGTAGCCTCCGGTATGATTTCAGTTATACTTTACAGAGCTTTGAAATCACCGCTAATGAAAAGAGGGACTGTTTTTTCTCTTTATTTGGTTCTCTACGGGTCTTTCAGGGTTGCCATAGAATTTCTGAGAGGGGATTTCCGCGGAGAATATATTCTCTTTTTTACTCCGACCCAGTGGATTGCTTTTCTGGGCGCAGGAGCGGGGCTATATATGCTGATAAAATTCAGTGAAAAGAAAGATATTAAAGGTTAATCCTTTCGATTCTTCGCAGAGGCTGGATAAGTTTCTGGCGACAAAGCTTGATATCTCCAGGTCGGCAGCAAAGAAGTTTATTGCGGGGAATTTTCCGGCTAAAGTTGACGGACGTATACGCAGCGCTCACTATTGTGTTGAAAGCGGAGCAACGGTGGAAGTTTTTTTTCCGGATAAGGTAAAAAGAAAAAATGTGGAAGTTGCTGCGAGTCAGGTAAGATATGAAACCATATACCGCGACAGCGAGATAGCAGTAATAAATAAGCCCCCCGGGCTGGTTGTTCATCCCGCGCCTTCGGTCCGGCAGGCTACGCTGCTGGCTGCCCTGGAAACCGAATATGATACCCCACGCCTGGTGCACAGACTTGATAAAGATACTTCCGGAGTTATTGTCGCCGCACTTAATGATACCGTTGCCGCAGCATTGCAAAAACAGTTCAAAGACCGCAATGTAAGCAAGATATATAACGCCGTCGCAGAAGGCAGTATACGGGAGGATTACGGGGAAATATCCGTGCCGGTAAAGAGGGCTGCCCGCGACAGGACTAAAATGAAAGTGGGCTGGGTTAGGGCCAGGAAATCAGTAACCCGCTTCAAGGTGATTGAAAGGTTTGAAAGTGCTGTTTTTGTTGAGGCGTATCCCTTAACCGGGAGAACTCACCAGATAAGAGTTCACCTGGCTTATTACGGCCACCCCATACTTGGTGACAGCAAGTATGCATCCTCCGGAACTTCGGCGCCGCGCCAGCTCCTTCATGCCCGCAGTATAGCCTTTACGCACCCCGGGACAAAAGAAAAAGTACAGTTTTCAGCGCCTCTTCCAGACGATTTTACTTATATGCTTAAAAATCTCAGAATTGCAAAGAAAAAATAAATTAGATACAATATATAAAATATACCATACGCATCCATGATAGACAAAATTATTAAACAACATAAAAGCAGGGGAATGGTTGTAGTTGTGTCGGCTCCCTCCGGAACGGGAAAAACTACTCTCTGCCGAATAATAGTCAAAGATATTAAGAAGGCGGTTTTTTCCGTTTCCGTCACCAGCCGCCCTCCGCGCCGTGGCGAAAAGAACGGTCATGATTACATATTTGTTGGCGAGAAAGATTTTAAAGAGAAGGTTCGTAGAGGGGAAATGCTCGAGTGGGCCAGGGTGCATGGAAGATACTATGGTACTTCGGAGAAATTAGTCCGCGGCGCTCTTAAGAAGGGCGGGTATGTTATCCTTGATATAGATGTGCAGGGAGGCATTCAGTTAAAGAGAATGTTTCCGGAGGCTATTCTTATATTTGTTGTGCCCCCTTCAATGGAAGAATTAAAAAGGAGAATAGAAAAAAGAAAAAGCGAAACAGCCGGGGAAATCAAAAAAAGGCTTCAGAACGCGCGTGATGAAATAAATAAAATACCCGAATACGATTACCTGGTTGTAAATAGTGATTTGGATTCGGCCGTCGCGGAGTTAAAGAGTATAATAACATCTGAAAGCTTAAGGATACGGTAGAAAAAGCGGCGTCACAGTTTGAAACAATAAAACACGGAGGAATGATTTCATGAAAAAGGAACTTTTGAAGAAAATATACGAGACTGTTGATAACCAGTGGCTTTTCATAATGAAAGCCACTGAGAGATACAAAGAAGAATTCAGAAAAACCGCGAAAATAGGGGAGCCCCCGAAAATTGAAGATGTAATGGAGTTGGTTCTAAACAACGGAAACGCGGCTGCCGTGCCGGAACAGGAGCCCGATAAACCCGCAGATAAAAAAAAGAAAAAGGCGGATGAGGAGAAAGCGTCTGATAAAAAAGAAGGGTAGAAAGTGAAAGCAGTTCTCGGTGTGACAGGGGGGGTTTCTGCCTATAAGTCAGCAGAGCTTGCAAGGCTGATGGTCAGAAAAAAATGGCAGGTTAGGACTATTATGAGCCGGTCCGCGCAGCAGTTCATAACTCCGCTTACATTTAAGGCCCTTACTTCAGGGCCAGTATATACTTCTCTCTGGGATTCCGGATTTGATGCAGGGCATATTTCTCTTTCCAAATGGGCTGATTTTATAGTGATTGCTCCCGTTACTGCCAATACAGTTGCAAAAATCGCTGTTGGAATGGCTGATACACTCCTTACTTCTTTTGTTCTTGATTTTACCGGCCCGGTTTTTCTTTGCCCGGCAATGCACACCGGAATGTGGGAGGCCGCCCCGACTGAAGAAAATATTAAAAAACTGAAAAAACGGGGTTTTATAATAATAGGTCCGGAAAAAGGAAGCCTTGCCTGCGGAGACAGCGGCCCGGGCCGTATGAGCGAACCGGAAGACATAATTGCAAAAATAACGGACAGTTTTAAAAAAATCTCCTGCAAATGAATCTTGGAGGACTGAATATCCTTGTAACAGCCGGGCCTACAAGGGAAATGTGGGACAATGTCAGGTACCTGACTAACCTTTCTTCCGGTAAACTCGGGTATGCCGTTGCTGCCCGGGGTTTAAAAAACGGCGCTTCGGTTACAATTGTTTCCGGAAC
>PWOI01000002.1 GCA_003557485.1 Elusimicrobiota bacterium
AAAATCCTCTTAGAATAAATTATATGGTAGCTAAATTCAGCGGAAGCAAAGATGAAGTGGGTTTTGCAATACCTTATATTGAACAATCACTTGAAGCTATGAGGCCTACACTGGATTTGCTGGGTGATAGAGTTGAGTTGATTATAACTTTTAATTCGGGAACAGCCAAGGAAAATGTTATAGAGTATGAAGTAGAAAGAGTAAAGAAGCTCGCCAGAAGATATCCAAAAAATGTTGTGTTTTTATACACGAACAAAAAAATAGCAGAATGGACGGATAATGTAAAAGGAAAAGCAGGACGCACCGGTGCTTTCGGCCAGAAAGCCGGCACAGTTGAAAATGGTGTCCAGCTGTTAGTAACCGGTGAATCCTTTCCTGTTACACATGTTGACCAGGGTCTGGAGGCCTCACAGGTTCCGGATTCCCGCCTGTTCAGCGAAGTCTGGTCGTCAGACCTTTCCAGAGCCCTGGGTGTAGATGGAGATAATGAAACAATCAGAGAGGACATACTTGCAGGAAGGAAAGTTGATATAACAAATGTGCCGGAGTTTATGATAGTAATGGACGACAAGAACGAGCTTCTTTTCGGGAGTGATTTGGAAAATGCTCTTGCAATAATGCTGCATCCGGAAAACAGGCATATAGTGATGGCTACTCCAAATATCGCGATTACCCCTCCTTTTGAGCCTGGTAAGTATCCAAAAGAGAGTGCTCTGTGGCGCATTATGCGCTCGGCAAGGGACATTCACAATGAATTTAACGCAAAAATTCTTGCGGGTATGTATAGAAACCAGATGGCGTTTTTCGGTAAGGGTATGGTCCGTCTTCCGGAGTATTATGACAGGGTGTACGGCCGTGATGTGCAGCCCCATCCGCATGCTACTTCTCACGACTGGCAGGAATCTGTGGCAGTCACATATGCAGACGGATTCTACGGTTCCACGGATTTCTCAATAGAAGTGCTGCAAGAGTCTGGAGACGGTTTGGAAAAAACGATTAAAGTAAGGCTTAACGAAGAAGTTTCTTTTGTCAGGATTAAAATTTGCCCCGATACTGCGGATGTAACTATAAGTCACATTACCCCTGAAACAGGTGCTTTTGAAGAGTACAGGGAATTTAAAGGTGTTTTTAATCTGCCCTCTACTAAAGAAAAGTGGGAGAATACCTTGCATACAACTTCAGAGCAGGCAGAAAAAATTGTAACCCTGCAGGAAGAGCTTGAAAAACGGGGAGAAAAACTTACTGCATATAATTTTGAGGAAAAAATAAGAGAAAACAAACCGGATTTGGCCAATGAGATTAATATCAAAAAAGCTGGCAACTGGCTGCGCAGTGAAGGGAGGAAATACCTTTTGGAATATATTACCAGTTTTTACAGCAATACAGTCAATTATGGAGAGAGAGATATGATGAATTTCGTATCTTACCTTATCAGGGATTCCAGGTGGCTTAAAGGAGATTTTCAGATGTACAGGACGTTGGGGCCCTACTCTGATCTTCTTCCCCCCTATCATAGCTGGCACCTTAGCGGTATTGGAAGAAGATTTTTCGGGGATCCTTCCTTTGCAACATTACTTCTGCTGCTGAACTCCCTGTGGCTTGTTCCTACCCTGGTGTCAATTCCTTATTTTCCGGTTATTGCCGGAATTACTTTTGGGGTGACCATGTTTGGAATAATATTTATTGACCGCGTTATAGATCCCATAAGGTACGAAAGGGTAAAAGCAGAGAAACAGGGTGTGCGTTTCAATCTTTTTGAAAGCGTTGCAAGAGGAGCGTTTCAGCTTTTAAAGGGCGTTTTGGATACTGTCAGGACAACAGTCATATCACTCCCCCTTGTTTTAGTAAGGCCGTTCATGGTTTATATACAATATATGCTTGAATCTGGAAAAAAAGATAAAGAACCCGATTGGCCTTCGGCAACATTTCTTGTTACAAAGGAGTTTGCAGAAAGTATAGGTTTTGGGGACGAGTTTGATATGTATATATATGATGCTGTATTTGTAGCGTTTCTTTTTTCCGCAGGTGTAGGCGCTCTATTTATGCTTGGGTGGGTTCCATTTACCATGTTCGGTGTTTTTGGGCTTATGCCGGTGCTGGGTGCATTTACAACAGGTTGGATCGGTATAAAACTTACCGGGAAATCACGGGATCTTTCTGAACCGGGGGATTCTCTGTGGCGGAAGGGGGCAGTAGCGGGTTTGTTTGTGCTGGGCGTGGGCGGGTACGCTGCGTTATACTTTGCGGCAGGCATAACGGTTCCGTTTATGCTGGCCGGCCCCGCGCTGGTTCTTTTCTCGTTTCTTGGGGTGCGCTGGGCCGAGCAGCCGGTAACTTTTGAAAGGGCACCTCCCGGAGGCAAAATTTTCGGATGGTTAGGCAGCAGGATAGCAAGGGCATCCGTATCGCTTCTCCTTATTGTCAGTTCTATTGCAGTTCCGTTAGCTGGGGAGTTATTTAAAAATATGCCGGCAAATGTTCCGGATGCTATATTACAAGTAACAAATGTTCTTTTCCCGGATGAAGAAAGTAGATATGCATTCGGTGACCAACACAGATATCTTTTCCGGGGAATAGACGAAGAATACAAGAGTATGGACTTTTACCTGCCCGAAGATCCGGTCTCCGGTCTTCCTTCCACCCTCAAACCCCGTGAAGATGCGGTCGTTCTTGATGAGACACAAGCGCGTCCCGCAACTCTTGGTCGGGCTATTCCTCCTCTTATAGGAGACCCAAGCGTTTTTGAGGAAGTAAAAGGGGATCCGCGTTCTGTGCTCAGAGAGGTTCCTGTCCGGCAAGATCTTGCCGTAGTGCCCCAGGCACGGCCCTTTAGGGAAATGCCTTTAAGGCAGCCCCGTTTACGGGATACTCGACAATTGAGAGAATTCTTTGAGGCTGCCGAGGCCCTGGGAACGCCGAGAACTTTAGGTTCTACTATTGTAGGGGCAGTAAAAACAGGTGTCGGGATTGTTTTTCCGCCGGCCGGGATAGTTCTTGGAGTTGTTGACAGGGCAACTGCAGTTAATGAAATAAGAAAATACGGCGACAGGTGGCCCTGGTTTACTTTGGCTGATCCTGTTGTTGCCCAGTTCTGGTTTGAGGCAAACTTGCTCACAAAGGAAAAGGATATGGAAGAGATAGCAGAGATATTCAGATGGGATGATATTGCAAAATTCTGGAGAACAGGTATCAGTGAGCAGAGGCGGAACTGGAAACACTACGAGGAACTTCAGGCAGCAGTTCTTTCACTCTATTATTCCGGGCAGGAAGTAAACGAAACTAATGTCAGGGCTTTTCTTGATGAATACAGGAAAGTAGAAAGCCTGGCTGAAAAATATCCGAGAATATCTCTTACTCCTTTCAGACTGGTGCCTGACGGAGGCAGAACGCTTCTTAAGGCTTTTGGTAATATAAGTTTCTATATACCTGTTCTTCCGGGTATTCCCGGAACCCAGGGTGTGGTTCTGGCTGATGCTTTTTTCTCGGGGGATTCAGGAACTTTTGAATCTCTGACCGCTTTAGCGGTTGCAAACGGCATTTCTGTTGAAGAAATTATGGAAATTCTCGGGTTTGATTATGTAAACGAAAGATGGGCTGAATTAGACTTTAATAATATTGACCCGATAATAAGAAGGGCCTACTACAACCAGCTCCGCAGGGAATATGACCGCAACGGAATGGAAAATGTGGAAATTACAGATGATGACGTAAAACTTCAAATACTTCAGGCAGAGTATTCAATGGCGCTTGATGCCTGGGAATCCACCGGAGGAGAGGGTTATCCTGCACACGAAGATATAAGAAAGATATCTTCAGAGCTACAGAGAATCATGGCTGCCGTTGGCCCTCAAACTTTGTTCCCGTTCAGGGATATACACGGCAACATAACAGACCTGGGTATATCCGGAATTATTGCAGTGGAAGCCTATGCTGCGCGGGAGATTAAAGGATGGACGCTTGATCAATATATGGACTCCTTAATTCCGCGGCTCGAACTTATACAGGAATATAAACGATCAGATGTGAAAATCCCGGAAGATGTTTCTGACGAACTGCTGTTTCAGAACGAGATGCGCCGCCGCGGCCTTGAAACCGACCCCAGGATTGATGACCCGGCAGTGGCCGATGCAATTGACGAGTCAATTCGTAATATGTCTTCCGAGGCCAGGGAGTTTACTTCTTATATGTGGCTGGCATTGCTGGGTATGGAAGCCCCGGAAGGTGTAGAGTCCGAAGTTATAATAAAGACATTTAAAGATATCCTTGAATCCGCCCGTAACATCGGTTTTGATTCTGTTTACGCGTGGGCGGCTGCAAGTTATCTTACAGTACCGTCTCTTTATAACCCTGATATGGATTTAACCGCATATATGAAGGGAGAACTTGAACAGGTCCGGGAATGGGTGTCGGAAGAAGCTGACCGCGAAGACCGCGAAATTGACAATTTCAGAAAGTTCTCCGATACGATTCTCAGAATCAATTGCCGCAAACAGGGTTACACGGAAAGTCAGATTGATCTTCTGCTGGAGCAGTCCGCGGACTCGGAAAGAAAGTATACCGCATTTATGTTCCTGGCTGATTTGAAAGGAGTTGCTGAAAAAAACAACCTTGACCCGGCGCCGTCGGAGCTTGCAGGCAGGTGGCTGGAAATTTACAGCCACGGACTGGGACAATACGAATCCATACCCTGGGAGGAAGTAGCAGGGTACTGGACAATTAAATCTTTTGTTACAGGAATGGATGCAGGGCAGATACTTGCTGAGTTTGAAGGTGATTTAAGAAAGGCGGATGAGTGGCTGCGTGTGGGAATAGATTTGGATGAAAAATTTATAGAGATAACATTACGGAACAACTATAGAGAGCAGGGGTTCAGCGAATCCGATATTGAACGTTTGCTTGAACAGACCGGGGAAGAAGAGAAGAAATATACAGCATTTATGGCGCTTGCCGGAATGGCCAGGCTTGCCGAAGAAAACAACCTGGAACTGGCCCCCTCGGAGCTTGCAGGCAGGTGGCTGGAAATTTACAGCCACGGACTGGAACGATATGAATCCATACCCTGGGCGGATGTGTCGGGGTACTGGACGGTGCTCTCCTACAGAGCGGAATTTACTTCTGTTGACAGTATGTTTGCCCGTTTTTCGGAAGAGTTTGAAATTGTCAGCGGATGGCTCAGTGACAGAAAATTCTCTCCGGGAGAGAGATTTGTTGAGACAGTCAACAGAAACTTATTCTCGGAGCAGGGGTTTAGCCCTGAAAATATAGATATGCTGATGGAGCAGACTCCTTCAGATGTCCTTCTTTTTAACTCATATATGTTTCTGGCGGGGCTGCACCTGGATGCCGTCCATAACCAGGTTAGTATATCCCCCGGTGTGCTTTCCCGAACCTGGCTGGGTATGTACAGTGCCGGAATAAACGGGGAGCATAGAAGTATTCCCTGGATGGATGCCGCCGGCGCGTTTATGATGGAATACCTCATAAACAGGGAAACTCAGGAATGGGAAAGTGTTGAAGACTACCTGGGTTTTATTGACGGGAAACTTTCGTGGGTTAATTCAATGATATCCGGAGGGAGAGCGCTGCCCTGGGAAGAGTTCGCAAGAGAGAACGCATTCAGGGGACAGATAATTATGCGCGGCCTTGATTACGATCCAAGGAAAAGGGATTCCGGGATGGAAACACTTATAAATAATTTTATTGACAGTGAAAAACCGGGTGTCCTGAATTTTAACGCCTGGATGACTCTTGCAAGTATAAGGCAGGAGTTTAAGGAAAGGTTTGGAGATGAACTGAGTGATGAGCAGGTAAGCGAAGCTGCCTCAATTCTTTTGGGATTCTGGAGCCAGCTTCCTGAAATATATCCTAAACTTCCTCTTTTTAAGCCGGGTGTTGTTGAAAATATGGTTGTTGAAGCTCTTACAATGGAGAACCCCGGTCAGGTTGTGAATATGCAGAACCTTGAAGTTGTAAATGATTTATGGGAAACGGAAATTGATGAAGATATCAAAGACGCCCTAAGCGACGAAATATATGAAAGGACCGGAATACGAATTACTGACGGGGATATACTTCATCTTAACGCACTGCAGGCCGGCATAGGGTTTCTGAAACAGAGTGGTCTTGAACTTGAAATAAACGGTGAAAATATACAGCGGTCCCTTCGTTTGATAACCCGGATACGCTCTATGGCCGGTGATTACCGGGAGCTTAATTTAAAGAAACAGGGGAACTCTGAGATATGGGCCGCTTTTGCAATCAATACCGGTATAGATGCGGACAAGTTAGAAACAGACTATTTTCAAAAGATTAAAGATCTTTTTGATCCTGTAAAATCGTCATTGTCTGATGGGGAAATACGGATAATGCTTGAACATCAGGAAAAAATAAGCGCGACCGAAAGAGATACCGCCGCCGGAATGTATGGAGTGGACGCTTCTCGTCTGGCTGAGCCCGATATAGAAAAAAACGACTTTGTCACAGAAATTGCAAGGTTTCACCTGCGGCGCGCCTATGAACTGGGGCTTGGGACAGAAGGAGTGGACAGTTTTTTCTCTGTTTTAAAGGGAGTAAAGGATGCTCACGGCGGATTCCGTCAAGATATGGAGTACAGCGAGCTTCGTGAATGGCAGAGCCGGATGGAGTCCTACGCTTTTGGCCTGCATCAAATCAACCTCCTGGTTTTCGGGGAGGCCGCGGATGAGAGCTTAAGGGAAGCGGTCGGTGATTTCAGCAATTTTGAAGTTTTAAAGGAAGCGTTTCTGGAAAACCTGTCGGCGGTCCGGGGCAGCGATGAGGTGTTAGGACAGCTTAAAAGTATCGAAAGAGATAGGGATGCAGATCTGGCTTCGGCGTTTGAATTTAACTGGACATTATGGATGACGCTGCGGGAAGTAGATATTGAGGAAATGGAGAGCATAGTCTCTAATCTTGATTTTGTAAGAGAAGCCCGCGCAGGTTTGATCGGGCTTGAACTTCCGGAAGAAACAGGTGTAGCCTTTGACGATGCCCTGCATATTCACCGTAGAGGGGACAGCTGGCTGAGCAGGATGCTTTTTGAACTCGAAACCAAGGTGCAGAGGACTGAAGAGAGACTCTGGGCCAACCGCGTTGTCAAGCATGCCTATTCGGAGTTTTTTGATATAAACCTTGATGAAGATATTCCGGAGCATAAGAGGCTTCTTGAGAGCATATATCACTGGTATCTTAGACTGGAATCCCGGAATCCCGGCGGGAACAACTTTGAATATATTGTTGAGACACTTGCCGGGGTCGGGGAAATTGAAGAATTTGAACCTCTAATTACTGCTCTCGGCCGGCTCTCGCCCAGATCCCATACTCCTTCCTTTACAGAAGAAAACGCATATATGGAGAATTTGATATCGGAGATAAATTATGTTGAAAGGCTGAGGGAAAATCTTCTCCGTCTGCAGAGGGAAAGCAAAGATACTGCAGATCTGGAAAGAGATTTACAGCAGGCCGAAGAACGTCTTGAGCGGCTTAAAAATCAGGCGGGGGCGGAGAATACGGTTAATATGGTCAGGGACTATCTAAATGAAATGGATAGTTTTGACGATAATGTCAGGCGCAGGGTGCAGGAAAGGCTTGACAGTATTGATCCGGCGGAAAGGTTGCCTCATAGGGAATCTGTAATAAGTCAGGCCAGGCTTGCAGATCGGCATCTTAATGAACTAAGAGCAGATAAGCGTAGAAATGAAATGGATGTTTTGCTGGGATCAATTGGAGTTTTTCTCTCTTATTTTTTTATTAGTAAAAAGAGTCATGAATCGCGAGAAAAAAGAAAGGCGGCAGCCGAGGCAGCGAAAAAAGCGGCTGCGGCAAAGAAAAAGACCTCACCTCCTATGGACCACACGGCAGCCCTTAATCAGATAAACACAGACTATACTGAAAAAGAAATAAAAATGAGCAGAACATTGGAAAGAATGAAGCCCGAAACGCTTGTGGAACACGCTAAATCACTTAATTCAGCAAGTCTTCCGGTGACTCATACTACCCTCAGGTATAATCCTGAAACGCTGATAGAAAGAGCCCGTATTTTAAGGGAAAGAGGAATTGAAGTAACAGCGGCATCTCTTACAAGAAATTATAATCGCATTACTTCTATTGCTCCTGCATTAGGAGAAAACATTCCGCGGCTCATAGGAGATGCCGCATCCTATTATTTCCGCCTTGAAAACCATCTGCGATTTGCCATGGATCTTCATGAAGCGCTAAATAAAGGGACAGCAAACGCTCTGGCAATGCTGCTTAAGGGCGAGAAAGATGAAGCAGTTTTTGTTGATACTGACGGTTATAGTGATGAATTAAATATTCTTAAAGGAGTTGAAGGTATAGATGAAGTAAGGGTGAGCAATCAGGATCCTGAACTGGTGTTTCAAAACGAGGGTGTTTACGGGCTTGCCACAGTTGAAATTGTTGAAGGGAAAAAAGCCCTGATAGTTCACAGGCTTGTCTTAGACGCGCTTAGAGATCGGGGACCGCCTGCTGTATACGAGTCTGCAAGGCAATACCTGGAAGAACTTGCAAGACATGAACTTGATGAATTTAATTTCCTTCAATCCAACCCCGGAAAAACTTCCGAAGATTTTCATGAAAAATTAAAAGCTGAAAACTCCCGCCAACTGAATCTTTTTGAATTTAAAAGACATATAAAAGAGCAAATAGTATTTCAGGAATACAATCTGGCCCTTGAAGATATAAATAGACATATAGAAGACAAATCTAAGTTTGTGAGTTTAAATGATGCATTAAAACAGCTTGCGCCAGCGGAACTTACACAGAGGGCCCAAATGCTCCGTTATTTGAATGTTGAAGTAAACTGGCAGACACTTACGGATACGGAATTCTTTAACGATCATTTTTCAGTGACGGAACACCCGTTTTATCCCGAAGGCGCTGAAATTGAGTATCTGCATATGGATGGGTATTATCTTACTGATCCTGTAAAAAGATATCCAAATAATTCATTTTTTATGGAGCGGGAAAATGGGTATATATTTGTAAAGTCTCCGGCCAGCATATTTGCCCGTGATGTTAACGCAGAAGAAGCTATCATTATGAGCCTGCAAGGCAATATTTGGGTATCAGGAGAGCCGGAACCTGCAGTGGCATTAGTAAGAGTATACCCTGAATACAGAAGGGATACAGCAACCGCTAAAGATACACTTGAGAGAGTATTGAATACATTGTTTGAGGAGATGGAAAAACAGGGCTTTCATATCATTAATGTTTCACATAACGCTCCAGGCGGTGTTCCTGTCATAAATGTAAACGGGCTTAACTACGATCAGATAAGAGATATTATAAGAAACGAGGTGAATCCCATCAGAGGGCCCGGGTGCGCAGTTGATCAATGGGACTTATCTCTTACTTCTGAACGCGGTCTTCAGAGATGCAACCTGCTGTCTATTGAAACATCTCCTAAAGATACAGAAGGCGAAACCTGGCAGGCTTCCAAAAAGGAATGGTTTGCTCCTAAAGATTTGATTTTGTCTTCTTTTTACGAAAGCCGTTACTCGTATTACGGGAATAATGTCCCGGTTCTTATTTCAAATGCCATAAAATATCTCAGTCGTATTGACCCTAATTCGCGGCTTGTTTCCGAACTTATCAATGCAGCAGGGAATGCCCTTGCGGTTCTCCTTAAGGGAACCGTTGACGAAAACATCCTGACAGAAAGTCAGCTTTCAGAGAAGGGGTTTACGACTATGAGAGACACCTTGAGAGTTGAAAGCAAAATGAATGTTCAAGTAAGCAACCAGGATATTAACCTGATATTTCAGGGCGACGATATTTACGGCCTTGCTACAATAGAGGTTGACGAAAGAAGCGGAGAGAAGACATTGATAGTTCACGAATCAGTCCTGAATGCGCTTCAAAAACGCGGTCCGCCTGCAGGATTTACGGTTGAATCTTTCCTTCAGATGCTTGCCCGCCACGAGATAAATGAGTATGCCTACCTAGAAAATAATAGAGGAACAAGTTCCGAAGATTATCATAAATCTTTAGATAAAGACCACGAAGAACAAGCCCTTTTTGAGTTTAAAAATACAATAAAAGATTCTTTTTTTATTGCCTCCCCTACAGACAGGGAAAAACAGCGAGCCGATCAGGTTCTCATAAAAGTTAGAGACATGGTCAGCCCGATCAGCCGGGATGACAAGAGTGTAAGCAAAGCCGTAGGAGGCCTGCTTGAATCGCTGGAATCTACTATAGAGGGTTTAAAGAATCATGATCCGTATGATCCGGAGTCGTACCTGGCAACAGCCCAGAGGGCTCACTCAAATGCCTCGCCGGGTGACGAAGAAAAATTTCCCGGGTACAATGCTGTTCTGAATGAACTTGAGAAGTTATACAGCCTTTCAATAAAGGAGTGGAATAACGTAGCGGAATTAATTAACTCGGGAGAAATAAACCCCGGCGGTACAAGTTATAAAGTCTCCATTGAAGGTGAAGAAGCCGTTGTTCCGGATGATTTACAGAGGCCTTCAAGAGCAATCTTTTATGCTACAAAGTTTGAGCCGGCGCAGCTTGCCCATCTTCTGGTTATTCCAAAACTTCTGGCTGAAAAGAAAGCCGATAAGGTGGTGTTAATGAATGATAACAGCGATCCGGAGCGCAAACCCGGTCTTATCAGTCTGGCCATACGCGACCCCATAGCCCGGAAAGCTTTAGAGTCTTTCGGTGATTTCATACAGTTCACAACTTTTCAAAAAGAAGAACTGGATTTATTCCGCGCGGACGGAGAAACGGTATTCGGGGAATTTCTGAAGCAGAATGCCTCAGTGCCGCTGACTGCGTTTTATGTGGCAGGTTATGACCATCTCCGGTTGAGATACACTGACAGGAAAACCGGTGGTCTCCGCAACGATACTCCGCTTAAGATTGCAGAACTTAAAACTGAACTTCAAGGGCAAATACATTCAGAAACAGATATAAACCTTATCTTTTTAAAGCGTCCCGGAATTGAATTGCCGGATCCTCCTGAAAAAGTTCAGCAAGAATCCAAAGTTCCGCTGTATGTAGTGGACCTCGGGCTTGATGTAAATGTTTCGGCGACAATGGTTCGCGAATTTGGCCGCTACTGGTTGACATTGTATCAGAACTATCAGTCGGCCGGCGCATTGGGAATCTGGGGGTTTGATAATGATCCTCTCTATCGCATCCGCCAGGATGAAATTGCTCAGGGACTGATAGGATCGCTGGGGCTGAGAAAAGATAAAGAAGGTAATTTTTATGATTACAGCGGTTTTGATGAGGGAAAATTTAAAAATCATCTTCAGGAAGCCGCCGGCAGGGCAATAGAGCAGACAGACAGAGCTCTGATAAAAGTATTTCTTGATGATCAGACAACTGATGAGCGTCGCAGTGAGTTGATGAGAGTACGCCAGCTTCTTTTTGAGAGGGTTAGGGAAAGTCTTTCACCTTCTTTTAAAAATGAGATAGAAAGTTTTCAAGAGTTTCTCAAAGAAAACCCGATAGTGGACGGAAGAATGCTTACCGAAAATGACAGGTTGAAAGCTGTCCCGGGACATAGGCACGGTCTTTTGAACGAGGCCAGAAGCATACTCGAGTCCGAAACCAGTTCCAGGGATGAAAAGATACAGGCGGTGCGTTCTCTGTGGAGATGGACAGATTCAGGGGCATTAAAAGTTCTTTCGGATTCTCTTATAAAGTACAGGCATGATCCTCTTATAACAAGGGAGGTTTTGAAGGCGCTCCATGCGAATAAGCAGGATGGGGTTTTGAGAGGCAGGGAAATAGAGCACTATAGCATTACCGGAACAATATGGAGACTGGTTGATGATTATGGATTATCCAGGGATAAATTTACGCTTATTCAAACGGAACCTATGCAGGAGTTTTTGCTAAGGTTCGATTTTTCCGGAAAAGGATTTTACGATTTAGAAAATTTTATAGAGCAGTTGAAAAATTACTATGTTAAAAAAGACCCCTCTGTTAATGTCCAAGTGAAACACCGCAATGTGGACAGGAATAAAACGTCCGGGGATATTGTTATAAGTTTTGACATTAATACGGCTAATCTTACTGATTTCTGGAGGGCTTTGGGAACGCACGATTTCCGTATTTATGAAGACGGGTTCTACCGCTCTTTTACTTACAGGGAACTTGTGCAGAAACTGGAAGAAAAAGCAAAAAGCGTTTTACAGGGGATAACTGAAGAAGAAGGTTTAAGTCCGGAAGAGATGCGTTCTCTGGCGGAATACATTTATGGGGACGGTACCGTATATAATCCGGGTATAATAGGTATATTGAAAAATCCGTCACAGTATAAAGACCTGCAGCATATAATGGTAGAATCTCACAAGGATATCGACCCCGCAACGGGAAAGGCAAGAAAAGATAACAGGGCTTCACTTGCGGAGTTGGAAAAACTTGCCAGGTACAATCCTTATTTTGCCCATTTTATACCTGAAAGTGAGACTCAAAGATGGATATACCTTGCCCGCGCTGCAGGGAATATTTTTTCCACTGCATATATGAAGAGCTTGATGAGAGGTTATCCCGAACTTCGTGATTTTATGTTTTTTGTTTCAAAAGACACTATGGGGACTCCACTTGCGCAGGCTCTGAATACGGAGATATCAAAACTGACCGGGCTCATTGAAACAAAACGTGACGGTGAAGATGTTTTTGACAGGGTGAAAAATTTCACAGCGGTTAAATTGTCAATGATGAGATGGCTGAGAAACAAGTTCTATGCATCGGAAAAGGTCCGGATTGCCGGAAAAGAGGGTTATATACTTTATCGGGAAACAGAAGTTTACCGCGATGAAAGCGGAAGCCGGATAGAATTGTTTAAAGTGCGCGAATTACCCCGTACAGATGCACGTATCATAGGTGAGGTGATGAGAATAAAACCAGCAGGTAAGCGTACAACTGTTCTTGAAAGTGCCAGAGTGCTTGAAACTGGTACATCTAAGTTAAGGGAATTGTCTGCAGATGAAATAGGTGAGATAGTCACTGTGAAGGCTCAAATGGAGTATAAAGGAATAGGTTCTCAGTACGATATGCCGGAACAATATCCTTACACTATAGCATCCTTATATAAACAGTTGCTTGCTTCCGGTGTTTTAAGAGGTCTTGTGCGTAGGGATGCCGAAGGGAATGTTATTGTCCCTGAAATATGCCTGGTTGACGAAGTAGCAGACGGTTCCTGGGATTTTCTTGCAATTTTTGCCATAGAGGAGCTTTCGCGTCAGGATATGAGCGAGATAAATGAATCGTCTTTGCGCGAAAAGCTTAAAGAAAGATTTGGGGAAGACCGCTGGTGGCTTCGTGATGCGGATGTCTATTCTTTAACTGCAGAACAGATAGAAAAATGGGAAGAATTGGAAGAAGCAATAAAAGAAGAAAGAAATATTGCCGAATCGGTGGATGTTAATGTTTTCATAGGGCAACCCCGCAGTTCCGGTGCTCTGCAAACGCCGGGCTACCCGAGCCTGCAAGTTGAAGAATATATGAGGAGGTACGGGATGACAGAATCCGAAGCCAAGATGGCTATAGAAGCGTCCACTCATGGAGCTGACTTTAATCCTCATCCTTTTATGGTTGACAGGGAGCATCCTGATGCAAGAGTTCTTCCTATTTACGGAGACAATATCCCGATAAAACTTGAGAATTGGCAGGTTTTCATCGGATTTTATTTAACTCAACTTCTTATCTATAACGGAGTTGTAAGATATTATAAAGAGGAATATAAGCGTCAGGCTGTAGAACAGATAGGAAAACTTTTAAATGATCCGGAAGTTTCTGTTATATCCAAAATCCAGGCGCTGGAAGTGCTTAAGGCTTTTCCTTTTGAGCGGACACTTAATTTAATTTTGGAAAATTATGATGTTTTTAAGGATAATCCTGAGTTGCTCAGTAAAGCGGAAGATACCAGTCTGGAGATATTTCGCCGCATAATGGATGAAGCGGTTTCTTTTGATAGTCAGGGCCGGATAACTGAAGTCAATAATGTGGAAAATTTGTTGCACAGGGCCCCTATAGTTAAAAAGCAACGGGCCAGCAGGTTTAGCAGGCTCAGTCAAGAGGCTAAAAACGTTCAGGGTTACATTGAAGAGGAACGTAATCGAATGGTTTTAGTAGGTTTACCTTTTGAAGTTTACAATAGAATCAGCGTAAATGAATTGAATAAACTTCAGTTTCAAAGAGGTGGAAATTACACTTTTTATGCGGTTCCCGTTATGTCAGAAAAAGAAAGTGATATTAAAGCCGAGCTTGACAGAAGCCGAAGAGCGCTGGGTATAGAAGATTTTATGTTTCTCAGTAAGGATATGTTTTCTGCGGATAATCCGGCAGGCGAGGCAAATATTATATCGGCCGTTAATAAGCAGTATCCGGATACGGGTTTGAAGGAAGAATATACAACCCTTCCGTTTTCATTTTTTCACAACCTGGTCGCTTTCGGGGTAGGTTTAGCATCAGTAGGGACGTTGATAGCGGTTTCTTCTACATTACTTCCGTTTGAGGCGCTTTTGTTTTCTTTCGGTGCAACTCTCGCCGCCGGCTGGATGACAGCCAGGTATACGACGCATTTTCTTATGTCATCATTGGCGCTGTTATATATGAGCGTACTGAACAGCTTCTCACCCGGAACTGTTAACTTGGGGCAGGTGGACATTGATGTTTATAACTATGCGATTGATGAACTGCGCGGGTATGGCGCTTATACGGTAGTGAATGATGGTATGGAAGGAGAGTCCCGCCTTCCGCGGCACAGGTTTGCTGAGACAGAAGCTGATACAGGAAAGGTAAAAATAGCTTCCTGGCTTGTTTCCGATTCAGAATCCCGTGTATTTAACTTTCTCAGAGGGCTTATCCTTCCTGTTGTACTTGAACATGAGGGTCACCGGCTTATGGGCCGCGGAACTTTAGAAACCTATATTGCCAAACCCTTTACAAGGCCTGTGGCAGAGGAAAGGATTTATGAAGAGGCTGAGGATGAAGATATAGCTAAAGCCGATGTGAGGTCAGAGGCCTACCGCTTGGCTGAAGGGTATGGGTTGACGAGAAGAGAAATAGATTATTTAACAGTACTTTTACCAGGTCTTCCCGAAGACCTCAAAAAATCTTTTATTGTTGCAGAGGACGGGCTTGGTTCTAATCTGTTAGGAGATATTAATAAACTAAGGGACGAAGGCCATCTGCCGGATGTTGAAGCCGGGGATGTTCTTGCCCTGGAAAAAAGAGTAGTAGGCCGCCTTGCTCTGCTGGGCCTGAGTTTAGAGGATAAGAGTCTTCTGGGAGATATCGTCAGGTACGTTGCGGCATATGAGAAGAGCCGCGCAGACTCCACCGACAGGTTTGAGCTCGCTGAATTCTATATGGAAAATCTTGGCATAGACAGCAGCGACAGGGAAGCCGTTATAGAGGCTACAGCGGCTCTTGTTTTCTTCAGTCATATACTTTTTACCGGTGATACGGGAGTTCTGGGAAGGCACAGCAGTATAGAGGAGAAGCTTGAAGTTATACTAAGCGGTCCCGGGTACAGAAATATGTCGCAGTCGGATCTTTCTGATGTTAAGGCAAGGGTTCTGGATTTTGAGAGGGAGTTTCGCGGCAGCGCGCTGGATATAGCGCCTGTATCGCATCCCGGAGCCATAGGGGTTGAAGAGAGTTCTTTTATGGAGAGAAGAAGCGGAATAGACCATCTTACCGATGCCGTCAGGCGCCTGGGGTCTGCGATAATTGAGTTGCCGTTTACATTTGTAAGCCTGCCGGGAAGTATTGCTGACAGGCAGTGGGACGGGTTAATGGCAACGGACGCTCTCTTTCTGCGTACAGGGTACAGGTCAAGGATAGAAATTCTTATTGAGAGAATGCGGGCTGCGTTCGGGTTTGGCGCTGGCAGTGGCATACTGCCCGACCTGAACGAAGTTGCGCCGGTGCTTTATGCAAGTTAAACGAAAAGGAAGAATATTGTCAGTAGCAGCCGACTGCTTTCATAGAGCGGGTTTTTGGCTTATGGGAAATATATGTAAAGAGGTAATATTAAGATGGAAAAGCTAATTTGTGATAAAAACAGGGTTTGGTGTATCTTGGTTTTAGTTGCATTTTTATTGCTGAATGCTGGCTGGACCTGGAATTATCAGGGGACTAGAGAGAGAGAAAGAGAGAGAGTCGGGCAGTCATATCATAGTACATGGGAAAAACCGTCTATTATTCAGTTTGAGGAGCAAATAAACAATAACCCAAAAGTCCAGAATGTGAAAAGAAAGCCAGAAACCGAGGCAGCAAACACTGGAATACTCGGACGTATTGTTTCCGGAATAGGCAATTTCATAGGAAATATTTTTCAGGGAATAGGAAAAGCTGTTTTAAGAGTGTTACAGTTTGTAAATACTATATTCAAATATCCTGACATAGTCAGCATGGTTAATACAGTGGAGAATTCTAATTTAGATTCAGAAACACGTATGGAGGCGGTTAGCGCGTTATGTAATGTATTAAAGGAATTTGTGGGAGTGCTGCCGTTCCTGGAAAGAAATATAATAAGCGGTCTTTTGAATGTTGCAGCCAGGCTTGATGAAGATTCTGATTTAAGAGAACAGATAATTCAAGAACTTAGTTGGGTGCTCCAACACAGAAATGCAAGCTCTACAACCCGTAGAGAAATACTTTCCGGTTTTTTTGAATTAATTATTGATCCTAATTCAGATGCGGAGTTGACCGAATGGATTGTTGGAGAACTTGTTTGGATACTGCAGAGTGATGAAATCGCGCCTGCTATACAGCAGGCCATCTATGACAGCCTTATGGATATAGTTAGTGACCCGTCTACCGATACGGAAATAGCCGTAGTGATAATAGATACTTTGAGCTGGGTTTTAAGCAGCGAAGATGCCGACGCCGCCATGCAGGATAGGGT
>PWOI01000096.1 GCA_003557485.1 Elusimicrobiota bacterium
CATCTGCAGATGAAAATATTCTGCTCATGTACCCCATGATAACCGGAGTCAAGGAGCTTAATTCGGCAAACCACATACTTGAAGAAGTCAAAGAAGATTTGAGAAACGGCGGGATAAAATTTAACGAAAATATAAAAGTGGGATGTATGGTTGAAACGCCTGCCGCCGTAATGGATATAACCCACATAGCCCAGATGTCGGACTTTCTGAGTATCGGTACAAATGACCTTATACAGTACACATTTGCCGTAGACAGGGTACTTGAGAGTGTTTCCTATCTTTACAACCCTGCGGACATTTCAATAATCAAAATGATAAAAATGATTGACGAGGCAGCTTATGCTGCGGGTATATGGGCGGGGGTATGCGGGGAAATGGCGGCCGATACTCTCTATACGGAGCTTCTTATAGGTCTGGGTATAAGAAAGCTTTCTATGACGGCTTCCGCTATACCCAAGGTTAAGCAGATTATCATAAGAACAACAGTTCAGAAATGCCGCGACCTCGCCCAAAAAGTTTTATCACTTTACCAGCCCCAGGAAATAATAGACCATCTTAAAGAATCAAGGGACCTAATTCTTCAGGATACGGACAATTAATTTGAGAAATTTCACGGTTATAGCTCATATAGACCACGGCAAGTCTACCCTGTGCGACAGGATACTTGAACTTACCGGTGACATAGAAAAAGGAAAACATCAGGACCTGATACTTGACTCCATGAGCCTTGAAAGAGAAAGAGGCATAACGATAAAAGCAAAGGCCGTGAGAGTTATATATAAAGGGCATGTCCTGAATATGGTTGATACGCCCGGGCACGTAGATTTTTCCTATGAAGTTTCCCGGACTCTTGCAGCCTGTGAAGGAGCAGTACTTGTTGTAGACGCCTCCCAGGGCGTAGAAGCCCAGACTATGGCAAACCTGGACGCAGCTGTTAAAAGCGGTCTTAAAATAATACCGGTTATCAATAAAATAGATCTGCCGACTGCCCGTATTTCATCTACGGAGGAGGAATTGATGTCTCTTCCCGGAGTTGACGGAAAAATAATAAGAGTCAGCGCAAAAACAGGAGAGGGAGTTGAGGATCTGCTTGACGAAATTATAGAGAAAATACCTTCACCTGAAAGTGTTACCGGAAAAAAAAGCTCCGGGCTTATATTCGACTCGCTCTTTGATCCTTTCAAAGGAGCGGTCGCTTATGTAAGAGTAACTGGCGGGAGTTTCAGATCCGGTGAAAAAGTGACATTTTTAAATGCAGGCAAGCAGTATGAAATAAAAGAACTGGGTTATTTCGGCGTAGGAAAAATGCATGCAGTTAAAAAAATAACTTCAGGTGAGATAGGTTATATAATATGCGGGGTTAAAAATCTCAGGGATATAAAAATAGGAGATACCATTACCACGGCTTCGGATGGGGTTGAAACCCCCCTGAAAGGTTTCATGACCCCGAAAAATTTTGTTTTTGCAGGGCTTTATCCCGTAGACAACGCGGAATTCGGCAAACTTAAGAAGGCTCTTGATAAGCTTTCTATAAATGACACATCCTTTACATACCACGGAGAAGAATCCCCTAGCCTGGGGCCCGGTTTCAGGTGCGGTTTTCTGGGGGTCCTTCATATGGAAATAATAAAAAGCCGGCTCGAAGAAGAATATAATTTGCATCTTCTTATTACGAAACCCCAGGTTGAATATATTGTTGACGGTAAAGCAATTGATAATCCTATAGATTTTCCGCAATCTGGTTACGAAAAAGTCGAGGAACCGTTCATTGAAGCGACCGTTATAACTCCGGATGACTGTCTCGGCAGGATTTTTGAGCTTTTTGAATCCCGCGGCGGGTCGCATGTGGAAATGAAATATATAAACCCTATGAGGGTAGTAATTAAATATCAGCTTCCTCTCAGGGAACTCGTGAGCGGCTTTTACAGCCAGCTCAAATCTGCAAGCAGCGGCTACGCCACGCTTGATTATCGCCACATAGGATACCGCGCTTCAAAACTGGCAAAACTACTTATACTTATAAACGGGAGAGAAGTAGATGCTCTTTCTTTCATAGTTCCTTCATCAGATGCAATGAGGTCCGGAAGAAACATACTTACCCAGCTAAAAGAAGAAATCCCTAAACACCAGTTCAAGATTCCGTTGCAGGCCATGGCGGGAAAGAACATAGTAGCCCGCGCCGATATTCCGGCCCTGCGGAAAAACGTAACTGCCGGTCTTTACGGCGGAGACGTTACGCGTAAGCGCAAACTTCTTGAAAAACAGAAGAAAGGCAAGAAAAAGATGAAACAGATAGGTAATGTAAGCATACCGCCTCAGGCATTTATAAAGGTAAAATCTTATGGAGATTAAACTATTATATATAACGGCAGCGATAGTGGTTCTCAGGCTTGTAGCAGGCTGGGGATTGAAAAAATATAAAAAGGGCTTTGCAAAGAAGTTTTTCAGTGAGCTGAAGGAATGGATGAATGCCGGGCTGTGGGCTGTAATCATAGCTCTTTTTGTGATGTCTTTCATAATTCAGGCTTTTAAAATCCCGTCCGGTTCAATGGAGGATACCCTTTTGATAGGGGATCACCTCTTTGTTAATAAATTTATATACGGAATAAAAGTTCCGTTTGGAGGCAGCAGAAGGATACTGGAGTTTACCGAACCCGGAAGAGGAGACCTGATAGTTTTTAAATATCCCGAAGATACGCGTGTGGACTTTATAAAAAGAGTCATAGCCAAAGGCGGCGAAGAGATAGAAATAGTAGATAAACAGGTTTACATTAATGGGGAGAAACTTGATGAAACCGGCTATGTCGTTCATAAAGACCCCAATATTTATCCTCCGGCGGAATATCTGCCTCCCCAACGCAGATACAGGGATAATTTCGGCCCCTATTCTGTGGAAGAAGGAGAATATTTTGTTATGGGAGACAACAGAGACTATTCTTCCGATTCAAGGATGTGGGGGCCCCTGAGAAAAAATAAAATAAGAGGAAAGGCTCTGTTTATATACTGGCCTCCCTCGCGCATAGGGCTTATACACTAGAAAAGGAGAAATACAATGAGCGGTAAAAAATATCTTGTAACAGGCGGGGCAGGGTTCATAGGTTCCCATATAGTTGAGATGCTGCTGGAAAAGGGGAAAGAAGTTGTTGTAGTAGATAATTTCATAACAGGGAAAAAAGAAAATCTTTCCGGAGTAATTAATGATATAGAGCTTGTAGAGGGTGATATAAGAGATAAAGAACTGATGGATAAGCTCTGCGGGCAATGCGGTATTGTTATTCATCAGGCAGCGCTCCGTTCCGTGCCCCGCTCTGTTGATGATCCTATGTCAACAAATGACTACAATATTACGGGAACGCTTAATCTGCTTATGGCAGCATCCGCCGCGGGAGTAAAAAGGGTTGTCTACGCTTCATCTTCTTCAATATACGGGGATACGGCGCAGCTTCCTAAAAAGGAAGACCAGGTTCCTCTTCCTATATCTCCCTATGCCGTATCAAAGCTTACCGGGGAACATTACTGTCGGGCTTTTTCCCGTACTTTCGGGATTGAAACGGTAAGTTTAAGATATTTCAATGTATTCGGCCCTAGACAGAACCCGGAGTCCAAGTATGCAGCTGTTGTACCTATATTTGCGAAACAGGCGCTTGAGGGCAGGCCCCTCACAGTCCACGGAGACGGAAAACAATCGAGAGATTTTACCTATGTCAAAAATGTTGCTCTTGGCAATCTTCTCGCTGCCGAGGCTGAGGGTGTAAGCGGGGAGTCATTCAATATAGCCTGCGGCAACAGATTCAGTGTACTTGATATAGCTTCTGAAATTTTAAAACATACCGGCGCCGATGTTGTGATGAACCATGAACCCAGAAGAAAAGGAGATGTAGAACACACACAGGCCGATATTTCAAAAGCTTCATCGATGCTAGGCTACAAACCGGAAGTGGATTTTCATGAAGGGATGAGGATAACAGTGGAAGCTTACAGTAGCCTGTTCTGATACCTTACTTAGAGATGCGGCTTTCGGTTATTATACCCTTTTACAATGAAAAAAAAACAATAGGTAAAATATCAGAAAAAGTTCTTTCCCTTAAATATATACATGAAGTAATTGCGGTCGATGACGGGTCTGTGGACGGTTCCGGCATGGTTTTAAAGACTTTTTCCGATACACGGCTTAAGATGTTCCGGATAGAAGAAAACAGAGGGAAAGCCGCTGCAGTCAGGCTAGGAATGGATAAGGCGTCGGGTGACTATATTCTTGTGCAGGATGCTGACCTTGAATACGACCCGGATGATTACTGCAGGCTTATTGCTCCTGTGAAGAAAGGGGCAGGCAATATTGTTTACGGTGACAGGTTTCCCCTCGGAGGAGAGAACATGTTCCCTGCCCAGAAAGCGGCCAACAGGTTTCTGACATTTCTCACCAACCTTCTTTACGGGGGTGGCGTAAAGGATATGGAAACGTGCTATAAACTGATTCCTTCGGAAGTGCTTCGCAGCCTGAATTTAAAGGAGAACGGTTTTGCCATTGAAGCGGAGATAACCGCTAAACTTCTCAAAAGAGGGAGAACCATAATTAACGTCCCCGTTTCTTACAGGGGACGCTCATACAGCCAGGGTAAGAAGATAAAGTTTTCTGATGCGGCTATAGCATTATGGGTGTTGATCAAATACAGATTTTTTAATTGAAGGACGGATAAAAATTATGGAACAGCGAATCGGTGGAAAAGAAAAAGAATTAAGGAATGTTCTTGTAACCGGCGGAGCCGGTTTTATAGGTTCGCATCTTACGGACGGACTTATCAAAATGGGATTCAGGGTGACGGTAGTTGATAACCTGCAGACCGGGAAAAAAGACAATCTGAATCCTTCGTGCATTTTCAGAAAGATTGACATAAGGTCTCCCCGGATGGAAAAAGTATTCAGAAAGGGCAATTTCGACTCGGTCTTTCACCTTGCCGCCCAGCTGGATGTAAGGAAATCGGTAGAAGATCCGGGTTATGATGCCGATGTAAATATATTAGGGGGCATAAACCTGCTTGAAAACTCACGGAAATACGGAGTAAAAAACTTCATTTTTGCCTCTTCGGGGGGTGTTATGTACGGTGAATGCCCCGACAGGTATCCCGCCGAGGAACTTTACCCGGATCCGCTATGTCCTTACGGAAACTCTAAGGTTGCTTTTGAATTCTACCTGAATACGTACAGCCATCTTTACTCACTTAAAACATCATCTATGTGATTTGCCAATGTTTACGGCCCGCGCCAGGATGCCGGAGGTGAAGCAGGGGTCGTTGCAATTTTCACAGGCCGGATGCTCCGTGGAAAAGATATAAAAATTTTTGGAAACGGGAACCAGCTCAGGGACTATATCTATGTTGAAGATGTTGTGAGCGCCTGCATCAGCGCGCTTGACACTCCGTGCGGAGTATGCAATATCGGAACGGGAGAATCAAGAAGCGTTAACGAGCTTTTTAAGATGATAAAGGATAAAACCGGCTATGACAGTAATCCCATTTATGAACCAGCGCGTTCCGGCGAACTGCAGGCGAGCCGTATGAATGTTCAGAAAGCTGCTTCGGTTTTGGGCTGGAAAGCTCAAACTTCCTTTGAATCCGGGATAGGCAAAACTATTGAATGGTTCAAAAATAACGATTTCTGATGGTTGACAGTATAAGGTTTGGGACCGATGGCTGGAGAGGAATAATATCCAGGGATTTCACCTTCGGGAATCTTGAGATAGTTGCCCGCCGCATTGCGCGGTGGATAAAAAACAAGGACGGAGGTGTATGCGTAGGATATGACAACCGGTTTCTGTCTCCGGAATATGCTTCATTTACAGCTGCCGTTATATCAAAGGAAGGAGTCAGTGTTGACCTGTCTTCAAGGCCGGTTCCCGCTCCCTGCGTATCACACAGAGTTAAAAAATCCGGAGCTGCAGTTGTAGGAGTCATGATAACTGCCAGCCATAACGGCCCGGAATATAATGGGTTTAAGATAAAGGAGAAATACGGGGGTTCTGCAAGTCAGCAGACCACTTCTGAAATAAGTAGCGGACTCGAAAACAATTCCCCTTCCTGCGGAATTATTGAATTCAAAGGGAAAAGAAACGACTGGACCGAAGCCTACCTGGATGAAATGCGGAGGATTCTTCCGCCAGGTGATTTTTCAGTTGCCTGTGACTTTATGTACGGTACAGGCTCTCCCTTTTTTGAACAGCTGCTTGCTGAAAAGGGTTATAATGTTATTCCTCTTCATAATTGGCGCGATCCGCTGTTCGGAGGCAGGAGTCCCGAACCTAAACCCCAATCACTGAAAGAACTAAGCAGATCCGTTATTGAAAAAGGGGCTGAAATAGGGTTTGCGTTTGACGGAGATTCAGATAGAATTGCGGCGGTAGATGAAAACGGTAAGTATCTGTCTCCCCAGGTAATACTAGCTGTACTTGGCGAGGATATCCTCAGTAGGGGAATAAAAGGAAAGATTATTATGTCTGTTGCGGGAAGTTATCTTATAGAGCGTATAGCGTCCGCTTATAATACCGAGGTTGAGATTGTGCCGATAGGATTTAAGAACATGTGCCCCCATCTTTTAAAAGGAGACGCTGTACTGGCCGGTGAAGAAAGCGGAGGAATTGGTTTCGGAGATTACCTTCCGGAAAGGGATGCAATATATGCCGCCTCAAGAATTCTGGAAATGTGCCGGAGAAGAGGAAAAACAATAGGGGAAATATGGAAAGAGGTAAAGGGTAAATACGGAAATAGCGCCTATCTCAGGAAGGATATTAAAGTAACTCCGGGTATTTCACCTTTAGTGATAATTGAACGGATAAAAAAGAGTGTTCAAAACGGCAGATTTCCTTTCAAGGTTAAAAGCACCCTTGCGCTTGACGGTTTGAGAATTATAATGGAAAATGGTAGGTGGCTTCTTATACGTCCCTCCGGAACCGAACCGGTTGTCAGGATTTATGCGGAGTCTGAGCAGATGGAGGATACGGAAATTCTTCTTGAGGAAGGAGAAAAAGCCGTACTGGGAAAACAATAAATTTAGAAAGGTATAAACTATTATGAGAGGAAAAGATTTTACGTTTACATCCGAGTCCGTTACGGAAGGCCATCCGGATAAGGTCAGCGACCAGATTTCAGACGCGGTACTTGATGAGATTCTTAAATATGACGTCAGCGAGAGCCTGAAGCCGTATCGCCTTGAAGAAAAAGACCGCAGGGGCAGCCGCGTTGCATGCGAAACGTTTGTAAGCACGGGGCTGGCTCTTATAGGGGGTGAAATAACAACGGAAACTTACGTTGACTTCCCAAGTATTGTTCGCGGGGTGGTAAAAGAGATAGGCTATACAGATCCGGCGCTTGGATTTGAATATAAGTCACTCTGTCTTCTGAATGCCATAAACGAGCAGTCACCCGATATTGCGCAGGGAGTTGACAGTGGCGGAGCCGGAGACCAGGGGCTGATGGTTGGTTACGCCTGTACCGAAACCGAAGAGCTTATGCCGGTTCCTGTAATGCTTGCACACAAGCTTTCAATGCAGCTTGCAAAAGTAAGAAAAGAGGGGAAAATGAATGCCCTGAAACCTGATGGTAAGTCCCAGGTGACAATGACTTACCGGGATGGGGTACCGGTTTATGCGGAGACGATTGTTGTTTCCACCCAGCACGACAGTTCCGTGCTTGATTCTGCAGGAAGGCATATAACGGATGATTTCAAAGATGAAATTATTGAAAAAGTGGTAAAACCGGTTATACCTGGGCAGTATCTTACAGACAAAACCAGGTACCTGGTAAACCCGACAGGAAAGTTTGTAACCGGCGGGCCTCAGTCAGATACGGGAATGACCGGCCGGAAAATAATAGTTGACACCTACGGCGGTATGGCTCTTCATGGCGGCGGAGCTTTTTCCGGAAAAGATCCGACCAAAGTGGACCGTAGCGCAACCTATGCGGCAAGGTACGTGGCTAAAAATATCGTGGCCTCCGGCATAGCGTCAAGGTGTACAGTTCATATAGCTTATGCAATAGGCGTTAAGGATCCTATGAATATAACCATTGATACGGATTCAACAGGAAAAATCCCGGATACTGAAATAGAAAAGATAGTTAGAAAAGTCTTCGACCTTTCTCCTGCAGGAATAATAGAAATGCTTGAACTGTGGAGGCCGATTTACAGGGAAACTGCCTGTTACGGCCATTTCGGCAGGGAACAGTTTCCCTGGGAGAAAAAAGACAAGGCCGAAGATATAAAGAAGGAAGCTGGAAACAGGGGAGGAGAATGAACCGCAAAATTGGTAATATAAGAGACGTTATACACGACTACATATATTATACGATTCCTGAGAAAGAGGGTGAAACAACAGAAAGAGACCTGATTGACTCGGAATGGGTGCAGCGGCTCAGGCAGGTTTTTCAGCTTCAGTCTGCGTGGCTTATATATCCTAATGCCATACATACGAGGTTTCAGCATTCCCTGGGCGTTATGCAGATGGCCGGGGATATGGCCTTTCAACTATATCCTATGTTCAAAGAAGCTTTTCCCGGAGAGAAAATCCCTTCTGAAAGAAATTATGTTGAAGAACTTTTCCGGCTTGCCGGACTTTTTCACGATATAGGCCACGGGCCTTTCGGCCACCTCCTTGATGAGGTGTACACTCATCCTAATTATAAAAAAACACATGAAGATATTTCTTCGGCGGTAATAACAAAGGAACTTGGTGACATTATAAAAAAGATAAAGAGATCCCCTCACGGTTCCTTTAAAAAGGAGATATCTCCAGAGCAGATAACGAAATTCATAAAAATGCCGTCAAATTTTGAGAATTACTCACTTTGGGAACAGGTTTTCGCAAAGATAATGCTGGGTATTTATTCGGCTGACGCCATGGACTTTCTGCTCAGAGACCAGTATTTCTGTGGGACCGGAGAATTCGGAAGAATAAATTACAGGAACCTGCTTGACAGTACAATTATAACCAAAAACGGTATGACTTTGAAGAAAAGCGCGCTTCCGGCGTTCAGGACTTTTCTGCAGACCAGGTTCAATATGTTCCGTCACGTATATTTATATGAAAAAAACGAACTCTACGACCTGGCTTTCGGAAAACTCATACCTCAAGTCCTGAAAGAAATGCGTCTCGGTAACCCGATAAAAAATCTTTCAAGGTTTAAATCCGTGACAGACTTCTCGCTCCACACAACTGTTCCCTCCTGGAGCAGCAGCAAGGGGGATAAGGGCCATCTGGGCCGTTACTGGAGAAAACTTCTTCTGCGCCGCCAGATGCCCTATTTCAAAGCCATGGAAATAGAAAATTTTTATCACAATGTGGGTGAAGTAAGCCAGATGGTTTCAAAAGACATAATGGAAAACGAATTGCGGAAAAAATTCAAAGATTATTCAGATGTGAAGATAATGATACTTAGAAACGATGTCCGGTTACAGCAGCAGTTTATGGAGTTTGAAAATATTAAAGGCCTTAGGAGTATTGATAACGTAAAGGCACTCAGCCTGATGGATGATGTAACTGGAGAGTTCTGCTCCCGGGAGGGAAATAATTACATAAAAGATATACCTCTGAAGTATGAAGTTATCAGGGTATATCTTCCGGATCAATACAAAAAAGCCGTTGAAGAGTACAAGAAGAAAAAACCAGAGCAGGCCGAACTTTTCGCCGACCATCTTGGTGTCGGAAACGAAAGTGATTTGAGAGACGATATTACAAGTATGTAAAATTTTCATGAACCGTCAAAACGAACGCGAGGAAATGGTAAAAACCCAACTTATAAGGCGCGGCATTTCGGATGAAAATGTTCTTAATGCATTCAGAAAAGTTCCGCGGCACATGTTTCTTTCACCCGGCCAGGCATCCGATGCGTACGGGGATTTTCCTCTTCCTATAGGCTCGGGCCAGACTATATCTCAGCCCTACATAGTAGCCCTTATGACAGAACTTGCCCGTATAAAACCGGGTGACAGAGTCCTTGAGATAGGTACCGGGTGCGCTTACCAGTCAGCCATTATTCATGCGATGGGCGCAAAAGTTTATTCTGTCGAAAGAAAAAAAGAGCTTGCGGAGAAGGCCGGGGAGTTATTGAAAAAAATGCAGATTAATGATATAAGAATACTCGTGGGAGACGGGACTCTCGGATGGCCGGAAAACGCGCCCTATGACAGTATCGTCGTGACGGCAGCGGCTCCGGAAGCGCCGCCTTCTCTTTTTGAACAGATGGAGGAAGGCGGGAGGCTGGTTATTCCTACAGGCGGCAGGTTGTTCCAGGAGCTGATGGTTTTTGTTAAAACCTCTTCCGGAATAGAGTCCGAATCGCACGGCGGCTGTAGATTTGTTCCACTTATAGGAAAATATGGGTGGAAAAACTAAACAGTTAAAGCTGACGGTATCCGGGAGAGTACAGATGGTGGGCTTCCGATATTTCACTGTAAAGGCTGCGAGAAATCTTGGCCTGAGGGGTTATGTGAGGAATCTTCGGTCGGGACAAGTTGAAATAGTTGCCAAAGGTGAAGAAAATGTCCTGCGCGAGTTGATAAGAGAAGTCAGCCGGGGTCCGGCGGCGGCCGATGTCAGGGGAGTTGAAACAGACTGGTCTTTCTTTACTGAAGAAAAATTTGAGAATTTTGATGCCAGAACCTGAGGCAGTTATTTGTTTCACACGCATGTTTTCCCTTAAAAAGGTTATGTTCTTTATTTTATCCGTATTTGCAGTTATAACGGTTTATGGCTGTACCTATATAGGCCCCGGAATATATCATAAGGTTTCGGAGGGGGAAACAGTCTGGAGTATTTCCCGTGCTTACGGGATTAAGCCGGAAGAGCTGGTAAGGGCCAATGCCCGCCATATTCCCGATCCTGACAGAATAAGTTCCGGTCAGCAGGTTTACGTTCCGGGTGCCCGCCGCCCTATTACCGCAAGAGCGGCTACCGTACAGGATATAGGCTTTATATGGCCAGTCAGAGGGGATATAATTCATAAGTACGGTCGTGAGGGAGCAAGACGTTATCTAGGACTTACAATAGGAGCTCCGGAGGGGACTCCGGTGCTGGCTTCGGAAGACGGCCAGGTGATTTTTGTCAGTGAAAGTTTTCGGGCATACGGAAATACAATAATTATTGAACATGCAAATGATTATGTTACTGTTTACGCGCATAACGGGATTATGTCCGTGCAGGAGGGTCAGGAAGTGGCAAAAGGCGAAAAAATAGCTGAAGTGGGAAGTACCGGCCATGCGGAAACGCCCCGTCTCTATTTTGAGATCCGGTATAAGGAAAAGCCTGAGAATCCGCTCCATCTGCTTCCATGAAAATGAACAGGGTTTAAAGGATAAGTAGTAGCGGCAAAGGAATTTCAAAAATGTCAAAAATGGATTCAATAAAACTTTATTTAAAGGAAGTCGCCAAGATTCCTACTATTTCAAAAGAAGAAATGAAGGAACTGAAACTGCAGCTTAAAAAGCGCAATAACGTAAAGGCAAAGGAACGCCTTATTAAAGGTAATCTGCGGCTTGTTATAAGCATAGCGAAAAAATATAACCGTGAGGGGGTTGACCTGAATGACCTTATAGAGGCGGGAAACATCGGACTCATAGCGGCTTCAAATAAGTACGATCCTTCGAGGGGAACAAAGTTTTCAACTTATGCATATGACTGGATAAAAGAATATATAAGCCGCGCTGTTCTGGAACATACCCGTACGGTACACATACCTGTTTACATATACAACAACTTTAAAACTCTTATGAAGTCCTGGGATAAGATTACCAAGCAGACAGGCAGAACACCTGACATAAGAGAACTGGCAAAAGAAACTGGATTCAAGCAGAAGGATATTAAAAAATTCCAATACTATATAAAAATATTCAGTGAGATACCTTCCCTTGACGCACCCATTTCAAATGAAATAGATATCCCCCTGAAGGCTACTATAGCCGCTTCGGGCCATTATGATCCGGAAGACGCCCTGGGTCTTGTGGGTATGCACCAGCAGATAGAACATCTCCTGGAATCTGTTTCAGAACGTGAAAGCCAGGTTATAAAACTGAGGTTTGGAGTAGGAACATCTCATCCCCATACACTTCAGGATGTCGGGAAAAAGCTTAATATATCCCGTGAAAGAGTAAGACAGATTCAGAATAAGGCTATCAAGAAACTTAAAAAGGTTGCTGTAGATCTTGATAAAAGCGAAAAGGAAGGTATTTAATGGATCTTTCAAAATTTATAAGGAATGTCCCTGATTTTCCAAAAGAAGGGATACAGTTCAAGGATATAACAACCCTGCTTAATAACCATAAAGCCTTTGAAGAGGCGGTCAGCTGTATGGAGTCTCTTTTCAAACAGGAAAAAGTTGACAGGGTTGTTGCCATTGAGTCCAGGGGTTTCATATTCGGCGCGCCGCTTGCGCTGAGACTGAAAGCGGGGCTGGTTCTTGTAAGAAAGAAAGGCAAACTTCCCTCCGAGACGCTCTCCGCGGAGTACCAGCTTGAATACGGTACGGATTCGCTTGAAATGCACAGTGATTCGGTAAAAGAGGGCGAAAAGGTTATAGTTGTGGACGACCTTTTAGCTACAGGCGGAACGACAGAGGCCGTAATAGAGCTTCTTGAAAAAGTAAAAGCCGAAATACTGGGAATATGCTTTCTTATAGAGCTTGACGGGCTTAACGGGAGAGAAAAGTTGAAAGGGTATCCCCTGCACTCACTGCTTAAGCTTCCCTGCGATTAATTGTCTGAGGAATTAAAAAAAAAGATTGAGGATACCGTAAAATTTCTGGGCGGCCTCAAAACCGCCGCCCTTGCCTATTCCGGCGGAGTTGACAGCACACTTCTGCTTTATATGTTAAAGGACGCCGGACTTGAACAGCTGATTGCTGTAACAGCGCTTTCGAAAACTTACCCGAAAGATGATTTTGAAACGGTCTGCCGGCATATTAAAAAAACGGGAGTTAGCCATGTAAAGATTAAGACTTCGGAAACCGATAATTCTGATTTCATATTCAACAGTCCCCGGCGGTGCTACTACTGTAAAAAGGAACTCTTTGAAAAAATTTCGGAGATTGCCCGGGAAAAAGGCATATTGAATCTTATCGACGGCTCCAACTATGACGAGGAAAATGACCACAGGCCGGGTATGGAGGCGGCCCGCGAGCTTAAAGTTATAAGCCCTCTTAGAAGTTTCCGATGGACAAAAAATGATATAAGACAGGCTTCAGAGCATCTGGGAATAGAAGGTTACGGAAGGCCCCAGACTGTATGTCTTGCCTCAAGAATACCTTACGGTACGCCCGTTACGGAGAACCTTCTGAAAAGGATCGGCGAAGCGGAGCGGGTTCTTAACTCTATGGGCTTTGAGACTGTCAGGGTTAGAAGTTCAGGCGATGAGGCCCGCATAGAAGTAGAGGAAAAAGATATAGAGAAACTTGTCTCCCCGGAAACAAGGAAACATATATCTTCCAAACTGATAGAACTTGGTTTTAAGTTTGTTTCCGCGGACCTTGAAGGATTCAGAAGCGGTAAAATGAACCGCCTTTTAGATAATGAATGAAGAAAACCTTAAAAAAATAATTAAAGATATAAAAGAAGGCAGTCTTAGTGAAGAAAAAGCCCTGGAAAACCTTAAAAAACTTCCTTATCTTGATATGGGTTACGCCAGAGTTGACCTGCACAGGCAGATCCGTACCGGTTATCCTGAAGTTGTATTTGGTGAAGGTAAATCAGCCCTTCAGATAAAAGAAATAGCATCCAGAATTTATGAGAATCACGGAAGCGTTCTTGTGACGCGCATTGACGGTGAAAAATATGAAAAGATAAAAGATACTCTTCCCGGGCACCGATACAGCAGCGAAGGCAGAATACTTTATGCGGGCCAGTATCCTGAAACCAGAGGCGCCGCCGTGCCGGTACTTACCGCCGGGACCGCAGACCTTCCGGTTGCCGAGGAAGCTGCCTGGACGCTTGCCGCCAAGGGCTGCTCCGTAAAGAAAATATATGACGCAGGGGTTTCCGGGATTCACAGGATGCTTTTATCACTTCAGGACCTGGAGGAGAGCAATGTAATAATTGTAATTGCCGGTATGGACGGAGTTCTTCCTTCCGTGGTAGGGGGCTGCGTTAAACAGCCTGTAATAGCTGTGCCGACTTCCACCGGTTACGGTGCCGGGGAGGGAGGGATAGCCCCGCTTCTTACTATGCTTAACTCGTGCGCGCCGGGTGTTGTTGTAGTAAATATAGATAACGGTTTTGGCGCCGCCTGCGCTGCAGCATCCATAAATTCACTTGCCCCTGAAAAAGGAAAAGGAGATAATAAGCCGTGATTTATTTTGACTGTTTCCAGGGGGCTTCGGCGGATATGCTCTGCGCATCGTTGCTGGACTGTCTTGCGCCGGGAAAACTTGAAGAAAAACTTAACCTGTTAAGGGATACAAAAATAACGGTTAATACAGAAAAAACCTGCTCCGGCGGCATATCCGGAACAAAAGTTTCATTTGAAGTTGAAGGCAGCGCCCCCCCCGCAGATTTTGAAGGAATAAAAAAGTTAATTGATGAATCATCTCTTGAAAAAGAAATCAGCAGAAAAGTCATTGAAACATACACCGAAATTTTCAGGGCGGAGGCAGCAGTCCACGGCATAGCGCCGGAAAAAGTTAAACTGCACGAACTTGCCGCCCCGCGAAAGATTGCCGAAATAACTGCTTTTCATGTTATGACAGCCGGCCGTGAAATTTTTTTCTCAGTGCCTGTTCTGGGCTGCGGAACTACCGGGTCGGCTCACGGAAAGATACCTCTGCCTTCCCCCGCAACCGCGGAGATACTTAAAGGCATTCCCGTATCTTTTACAGATTCTGAAAAAGAGATGGTTACCCCCTCGGCTGCTGCGCTTCTTAAGGTTTCCGGAAAACCTGTCCGTCCGGATATGGTTATAAGCTCTATCGGTTACGGTATAGGCAAAACAAGTATATTAAGGGCCTTTGCCGGCAAAAGAATTATTTCTGCCGAGTCCGGCATAACCGAACTGGAATTTAATGTTGACGATATGACCCCGGAAGATATTTCTTTTTTCACCGAAAAAATCTCTTCAGTTGCAGTTGACTGCTGGGTAACCCCCGTTATAATGAAAAAATCCCGTCCGGGTCATATGGTAACAGTACTTACCGAAGATGAGAAGTTGGGGGTTGTGCAGGATATGATATTTGAGCATACTTCTACTTCCGGCATAAGGTTAAAAAGAACGGGAAGAGCGGTTCTCAAAAGAGATATTGTCAATATTGATACGCCGCTTGGGCGGTGTCGGATTAAAAAGTATACCCTGCCCTCGGGAAAGGTCAGAGTCAAGCCCGAGTACGAGGACTTGAAACTTCTTGCCGAAAAAAACAGCATAAGCGTAGCCCTTGCAAGGGAAAAAGTAATTATGGAGTATAGTGATATATGAGTGATGTATATTTTGCGTCAAGGCGAAGCGGCCCGGGAAGCTCCCTGATAGATAAGACAAGAAAACTTATAAAAAAAATAAATTTCGCCTCCGAACTTAAGGAAAAAGATACGGTTGCGATAAAACTGCATTTCGGCGAGCCGGAACTGACGACTAACCTCAGGCCTGCGTTTGTAAGGCCTTTTGTTGAAGAGATAAAAAAAGCAAAAGCCCATCCTTTTCTGACCGATGCCAGCACTATTTACGCGGGTCCCCGCTCAGAGGGAGTTACCCATGCCTGTGTTGCCGAGAAGAATGGATTTACCCTTTACTCAACCGGAGCGCCGGTTGTGATAGCTGACGGTATAGACGGAAATAACTATGTGGAAGTGCAGGTAAATACTCCCCATTATGATAAAGTTAAAGTAGCCGGTGAAGCTCACAGGGCCAAAGTAATGGTGGTTCTCTCACATTTCAAAGGTCACGAGATTTTTGGTTTCGGGGGAGCGGTTAAGAATATAGCAATGGGACTTGCAAGCAAGCAGGGGAAACTTTCTCTCCATTCTACCGTAACTCCGTTCATAAAACAGAAGCTCTGCACTGCCTGCGGGAGGTGCGTGAGGTGGTGCGCACCCGGCGCAATTGAAATAAGGGGTAAAACTGCAGTAATAACGGGAAGCAAATGTACCGGGTGCGGACACTGCATAATGGTATGCCCCGAAAAAGCTGCAAAGATCAAATGGGATATAGATTTTTCAGAGGCGCAGGAAAAGCTTGCCGAATACGCCTGGGGAATAGTGGAGCCAAAAAAAGGAAAGATATGGTATTTTAATTTTCTTCTGGATATAACGCCGGAGTGCGACTGTTATACTTTCTCTGATTCAGCTCTTGTACACGATATAGGTATCCTTGCCTCGCGCGATCCTGTTTCAATAGATAGCGCTTCATATGATCTAGTAAAGAAAGCCGCCCCCAACCCCGACAGCAAAGCCTCCAAAGCCGGCCCCGGTAAGGACAAATTCGCCGAGGGTTACCCTGATACAAACCCCGAACCAATGTTTAAAATGGCGGAGAAAATAGGCCTGGGTCAACGCCGTTATAAGCTTATTGAAATAGAATAAATCTCTGAGAAAAAGAAAGATTGAATTTTCTTTTTTAATTTTATACAATCACACCCGAAGCGTTACCCCCGTAGCTCAGTGGATAGAGCACAGGTTTCCTAAACCTGGTGTCGAAGGTTCGATTCCTTCCGGGGGTGCCACTTCCTTCCTTTTAATGTTTATTGTTGAGGCATTTTCGCTGTAAAGAACCATCGACAATAGATAGAAGGCATCAAAAAAGACTTTTGCCCCAATCTGGATTGACGAGAAAGGTTTTGGGTAGTGTCAATTTTCGGTGTTTTCACC
>PWOI01000033.1 GCA_003557485.1 Elusimicrobiota bacterium
CATCTAATTGGGTCATCATGGCCTCCTTTTGTTCTGCCAACATCATTACATTATGGAGGTTTTTGATGGCCCATTCAAGTTTTCAAAGATCAGCTTTTACAGAAATTATAGGAAACTCTCTATTTTTTCGGGTTGTCGGGCTGGCGGATTCATATCTAACGCTTTATTATATTCCATATTTGGGGACTCCCACGATTACTATGTTGAGGTTTACTCTCAAGGAGAATTCCATAAATACGATAAAGGTGCGGGCAGGGGAGCGAAACGCCCTCAGGGCAGCTATAAAAACGGAACTTTTTTTATACAGGCAGGTCACATTTCAAAAAATGACAATAAAAACTCTCCCATTTACATTACCATTAAAACCGCGGCTCCGGAGGAAAACAAAACTTATGACGCCGATCTGCATTATGTTTTGCCTGACAGGGGTACTAACTATTACCAGCGCGGAACAGTTGAGTTCACTCAAATAGGGAATGGTAAAGCACGAGGCAGCTATAGGAATGGCGCTAGAGGCGATTTTTATATTGAGATAGCGAAGAAATAACGATTAGCTTCCTATTTTATACTATTTTCGAACTTTTTAATTGATAAAAGACCCAACATCCGAAATTAATACAAGATACCAACCCAAAAAATAATCAGTCTATAAGCACAGGCTTGAATACATATTCCCCTTTCATACCCTACCTTAAAGGTTTCTTGACAGCAGCAGCTTTCCCTGCCGCAAATCCGGTAGAACATGCCGCCTGAATGTTATAGCCGCCAGTCGGACCATCAATATCTATAATCTCTCCGGCAAAATAGAGACCGGAAATTATTCGCGATTCCATTGTAACTGGATTTATCTCGCCCGTTTCAACTCCGCCTGAACTTACCATAGCTTTTTCCCATCCACCAGTGCTGTCTACATTTACTTTAAATGACTTGATCCGGTTATAAAGCGCAGTTATCCTTTTTTTCCCGGCATCTGCAACTCTAAGATTATCGTTTGTTTTACTTCTTTCCAGGATATAGGCAGCAATTTTTCCGGGTAATATCCCCGAAACAGCCTGTTTCAGATTTTTTTTCCGTGTCATAAAAAAATACTTTTCCAGGTCTTTTTCTTTCATTCCAGGAAGCAGATCCACAAATACCGCAGTTTCTTTTTTTAAGACGAGATCACGCGCTACAAATCGACTTATGTCAAGAACCGCCGGGCCGGAAATCCCGGTATGAGTAAAAAGAAGGCCGCCTTCAACGAATTTATCTTTACCCTTAACATTGAACCGAAGCCGGCATCTTTCCAGGCTTATACCTGAGAGTCCGGCATAGCCGATTTCCCCGGAATTCAGGCCTGTAAGAGCGGGAACCGGATCCTTTACACTGTGCCCGAGCTCCTGCGCCAGCCGGTATCCGTACCCGGATGATCCTGTTGACGGCCAGGATCTTCCTCCCGTAGCAAGTATAACGCGATTATATTGAAGCGTTTCAATGTCTGTTGATATTTTGAACCCTTCTTCATCTTTGCATATTCCCTTAACAGCGGTACAGGTTTTTATATCTATACCCTTCTTCTTGAGCATAGAGACGAGTCTGTCCCTCAAATCCACGGATGAAAGGGAGTCGGGCATCATTCTTCCCTCAGTGTCAGAAATTGTGGCTATCCCGGCAGTACGCAGATAGGATATAAGCTTGTTATTGTCGAAAGCAAAGAATGATTTTTTTATAAAATTCTTTTTTTCATGGAATGCCCGGATGAAATCATCGGCATCGCGGGTGTTGGTTATATTTGCTCTACCGCCGCCCGTGATAGCAAGCTTGACCCCGAGAATACTGTTCCCGTCAAAAACCGTTATTCGGGCTTTCCCTTCAGCAGCCGCCAGCGCCGCGAAAATACCTGCCGGTCCGCCTCCTATAACTGCTATTTTATTCAAATTTTGCTCCTGCCCATAAGCATTTTCCCATTATTGCCGCGCCATTTCAGCTTCAGAGCCAGCATGGCCGCATCCTCTTTTGTTTTGCCTATTTTAGCTTATAATACTTTTTAAAAAAAATACAATGAGCCGTGCGGGTTCCGGACTCTATTGTTGTTTTCACTCTTTATTTAAAAATAAACTTAGTAATTTATGCATAATTGTGTTATAATATTTTAGCGGAGCCTGATGTTATTTATAATGTTATGGGCGATAGCATTATACTATTTAACTGACTGCCTTACGCAAATTTTTATCTGACATATATGTATATTAAACTTACAATTAATAAAGTCAAAAACAACATATCCGTAATCTATTCCAGGACACTACTCCGGACAATAATGGTAAAAGCCGGACTTGCCGAAATAAAGGAAGGCTCCAAAAATTTCGCCCGGATAAGATTGGAAAATGACACCACAGGAGAATAAAATCATGAATTATATGGCACCAAAGACATTGAAGGAGGCTGAAAGGCTCAAAAAAAACATAAAAAAATCCCGGTATCTTGCCGGAGGAACAACTCTTAACTGGCGCTCGGCTCCAAAAAATTCACCTCTTATTGATCTTAAGAATCTCCCTCTTTACGGTATAAAGAAAAAAGGATCCTCGATTGAAATCGGTACATTAACCCCTCTAAGCAACTTAAAATCAAGTTCTGTCATACCATACCCGCTGAAAAAAGCCGTGGATATGTTTGATAGTCTGAATGTCCGCAATATGGCAACAGTAGGCGGCTCGGCGGCGGGACCGTTTTTCATTTCAAACATACTTCCCGTACTTATAGCCTATAAGGCAAGCGCAGTCTATTACTCTAACTCAAGAAGACATACGGTCCTGCTGGAGAATTGGCTTAAAGAAAAAAAAGGGATTTTATGCAGCGTACTGATAACCCGTCCCGGACGGAGCATTTATCTGACGCATGACAAGATATCAGCAATAGATTTCCCTTCCGTTGTAACTGCTGTGGGATTTGAGTTAAAAGCCGGAAAGCTTACCGAAGCAGTCCTTGTAGTAAGCGGCCTATCTTCAAAATTTCAGGTTTTAAACGAAGCCTCAAATTACCTGAGTTCTGTTCCCGTCAAAAAAGTTGATTTTGACAAACTAAACAGTCTGGTTCAGAAAAATATTTCCCCAACGGGAAACGTAAAAGTCAGCGCTAGAGTAAAACGAAAATTTATTGAAAAACACATAAAAGAAATAGTGGAAAATATCGCAGGGGAAAAATCATGAAAATTACATTTAAATTAAATTCTAAAACTATCAGCGTTGAAGCGGGTGTCTACGAAAAAGTGCTCACTCTTCTCAAAAGGCTCAATATAAGATCGGTCAGAAAAGGCTGCGACGAAGAGGGGAAATGCGGTAATTGCTCGATAATACTTGACGGGAAACTCGTAAACTCCTGTCTTTTAATAGCACCTCAGATAGACGGAAGAACTATTGAAACCGCTGAGTCTTTATCTAAAGGTGCAGAATTAAGCCGCCTGCAGGAAGCTTTTATCAAAGCCGGAACAGTGCAGTGCGGATACTGCACTCCGGCCCAGCTGCTGGCCGCAAAGGCCCTGCTGGATAAAGTAAAAAATCCCACTAAAGAACAGATAAAGGAAGCTTTTGGGGGAGTTGTATGCCGATGCACAGGATATGCAAAATTCTTCAATGTTTTTGAAATACTAAAAGGTAAATCTCCTAAAGATTTTACCCCTGAGTATAAAAAAGAATATAAAGTAGTAGGGAAGATAACAGACAAAATAGATGCCCTGCAGCAGGTAAGAGCCGAACCCTGTTATGTTGAGGATTATGTTCATCCAGGCGCATACCGCCTCTATATACTCAGGAGTCCTCATCCACATGCGGAAATAATATCTATTGACACTTCAGAGGCAGAAAAAATGCCTGGAGTCGAGTTCATACTGACCCATAAAAACTCACCAAAAACTTTTTACACACAGGCCGGACAGAGCTTCCCCGAACCCTCTCCTTACGACAGGCAGGTCATTGGAAAAAAAATGAGGGTTATAGGAGATAGAGTGGCTGCGGTGCTTGCCGGAACACTTGAAGAAGCCGAAGCGGCAGCACAGAAAATAAAGGTAAAATACAAACTTCTGAAACCGGTCTTTTCTATAGAGGAAGCGCGCCGCAAAGATGCGCCCGTCATTCACGACAGAGATACTTCAATAGATCCTCTTTACACAGGGGGGTCTCCCAAAAAAAACCTTGTCTGCCATAACAGCGGAGGCATAGGAAATATTGAAAAGGGATTCAGGGAATCGGACCTTGTTATTGAAAAAACCTGCAAAACGCCAAATGTCCAGCATACACCAATGGAGCCTCACACAGCCTACGCTTACATGAAAAACGGGCGTCTCATTATTCACGCTTCCGTACAGACACCTTATCACGTGAGAAGGATAGTTTCCGGAATTCTCGGACTCAACGAGAACAAGGTTAGGGTTATAAAAGAGAAAGTGGGAGGAGGATACGGCGCCAAGCAGGACTGTAGCGTTGAGGATATAGTAGGAACGGTCGCTTATATGACCGGCAAACC
>PWOI01000123.1 GCA_003557485.1 Elusimicrobiota bacterium
CCCCTACCCCTATTTCCGCAATGCGGCTGTTTTTGCGCTTACTTCAAGATACGAGGGGTTTCCCAATGTGCTTCTGGAGGCTATGGTTTGCTGGGTTCCGGTTGTAGCTTTCGCCTGTCCCGGCGGAGTGGAGGGTATCCTGGAAGGGGGAAGGTGCGGTGTTCTGGTGGAGCCGGGGAACCTACCCCAGCTCCGGAGCTCTCTGGATGAACTGATCAGTAACCGGCGCAGGGCCGAAGAACTGGCAAAGCGCGCTTTTGAGAGGGTTCGGGAATACGATATAGATAAAACAGTCGCGAAATATGAGGAAATATTAAGGGCAAAGAGATGAGATGACAACACCGTTTCTAATTATATTATCAATACTCTTTGCCATCTTTGCTTTCAGAGCCTGCCTACCGGTTTTTAGGGTAGCGGTTATGGGTAGGAGAAGCTTGATAAATTATACCAAGCAGGATAATAAGCAAGGTATAATATTTGGATGTTTTATGAATAATCCTTTCGCTTATGTAGAAGAGGTATCCGGAAAACTTCTCTTGTAAAGGAAGTTATGCGGAGGGTCGAGCGTAAGGAAATAACTGGTGTATATGTTGATTTATACCCGAGTATTCCGGGTAACTTCTGCCAATATGGGCGGCTCCGGATATGATATCTGCAGGGTAATAATCCGGGTGAGATGTCCGGGTGTGGAGTAAAGAGAGATGGTTTTATTTAAACCTTGAAAATCTCTCTGAAACAATTCCGGACAATTTCTCTTTGTAATCCGGACTTAATTGGGAATCGGCGATTAAATCAAAAAAGATCTGTTTTTCCTCCAGTATTTTTTCGGTTATTTTCCACGGAATATTAAACCTGCCGGAAAACTCTTCAAAATCACTCTTTCGCAGGTTGTTTTTTTTCCCGTTTAATGCCAGGGCAAAATCCTCTTCTTTGGGAATCAGCAGTTTGGAAGAGAGAATATCATAGGCGGGAGATAGCCTGACATCGGCTGTTTTTGTATAGTTCACCGAATAATTTTTCAGGTGCGCGTCGCCGTTTCCGATTAAAAACGAAAACAGCACCCTTTCGTAAAGGTACTGGATATCCAGCGCCGGGATTTCCGATATTTCTTTTAATTTGCCGGCAATCTGCTCAACGGAGCCTCTGTATTTATCTTCTTTGCTTTTTCCCAGTACCTGGCAGAAATCCTCCTGGTTAATTTTGTCTCCGTTTATGCGGTCAAATCTTTTGATGATATAGGCATAGGAGCCGTCTTTTAATTTAATTAAGGTATGGGGTGGGGTATTTATCCCCAATTGTCCGGCAATGCTCATGCAAAGGTTTTCGTTTTCCGGGACTTCCCTGTACGTGTTTACCTGGGGCTTTAAAATATACTCGGCGCCTGAAGCGATAGGGAGCAGTTTTTTTGATTTTCTATTAAGCTTCATTGACAGCTTGGCCTGGACTCCTGAAATAGATATTTTGTCCGCCATTTCCTGGGCTTTAACTGTTACTTCATTCAGTGTCAGGTCGGTTTGGGGAATGTATGTGACTCCGAACAAGTTTTTTATGCATTTTTTATGCATCTTTTTGCCTGCATCGGCCGGGCCGGCGCAGGAAAAACACCTGTTCATTTGAGCTCCTCTACGGATATTGCGCCTATGGTTTCTTTACATGTAGCAAGCAGAATACCGTAGTCGTCGTCCCTGTCAATTTTTAATGTGGATGAAACTATATCCAGATACCATCCTTCGGGAATCAACCCCTGAAAAAAGGGAAACAGGTCTTTGCTTTCGTAGGGTTCCTTCCTTAAAGGCAATGAAAGAGATACAGGCACATTATGACCGATAAAATCCTCGTCGTAAGTGAACCTGTATCCGGTTTCGGTTTCTTCCAGTATGCCTGCCTTGATGCCGCCTGAATAAACGATTGCTTTTCTATAATTGTCTGTCATCCTTCACGGCCTCAATGTGATATCCGAAGAAGTTTATTACCCGGTTAACTTTATCCATCCTTACGGTTGGTTTCCCCCCCTCAAGTTCCCTGATAAACCGTATGCCTACCCCGGCGCGCCGGGATAATTCAATCTGCGTAAGATTATATTTTTTTCTCAGTTCTTTTACTTTTTTACCTAAATTGCTCATAACTTCCTCCTGTCCGTATTATAATACCTTTCGGGTATAATTTCAAGTCCTTACGGGATTTATTATACCCCATAGGGTTTATTTTGTCTGATTTCTTTGGTAATAACCCCTTTAGGGTATAAATAAATATCTGTTTTTGCCGAATAATACCCGTTAGGGTGTAACTCTAATAAAAAAGAGAGCCACTGTCGGTATGATGCGGGGAAATCCGGCCTGCAGTTGTCAGGGGGGAAAAGTTATGTGAACTGATAAAAAGAATATTCTGTTTTCGGCGGGAAGCAGACCCGGCAGAAGACTTGATTTTTTTATAAAAAAATATTAAATTTGGAACTGTAAATGCCATATTTAGACTATAAAAGGAATTAAATGTGCAAAATTTAAAGAAAAGATACTTAAAGGATTGTGGCAACAGTTTCTTTCTCTTTGGCCCCCGCGGTACTGGAAAATCAACCTGGCTTAAGGAAAAATTCCGTGACTGCATCTATATTGATCTTTTGGATCCTGTCAATTACAGAAGATTCAGCACCAGGCCGGAAAGTTTAAAATATACGCTTGATGGAAACCCGGAAAAAAATCTTATTGTTATAGATGAGATACAGAAAGTCCCGCAGCTTCTGGATATGGTGCACAAACTTATGGAAGATAAACGCGAAAAAAAATTCATTCTTACAGGTTCCAGCACAAGAAAACTTAAAAGGCACGGGATAGATCTCCTTGCCGGCCGGGCGGCCATAAGGAATATGTTCCCTTTTATGGCTTCCGAACTGGGAACCGATTTCAGTTTTAACAAAGCTCTTGAAACAGGACTCCTGCCTGTAATCTATTTTTCCCAAAACCCTGTTGAGGCTTTGAAGGCTTACCTTACTCTTTACATAAGAGAAGAGGTCCAGATGGAGGGTTTTGTCAGGGACATAGGCGCTTTTTCCCGCTTTCTGGAAGCGTCAAGTTTCGCCCACGCCTCTGTTCTTAATGTCAGCAGCATTGCCCGGGAATGCGAGGTCAAAAGAAAAACCGTGGAAAATTACCTCTCCCTGATGGAAGACCTTATGCTCTCTTTTCAACTGCCGGTATTTACAAAAAAAGCTAAGAGGTCAATGATTAAGCATAATAAATTTTTTATTTTTGATACCGGAGTTTTCAGAGACCTAAAACCTGCCGGGCCCCTCGCCCGCGCAGGTGAAATGGAAGGCCCGGCGCTTGAGGGACTGGTTGCCCAGCACCTGTATGCCTGGGCAGACTACAGCGCAGACGGCGCTGAACTTTTTTTCTGGCGGACGCTTGCCGGTTCTGAAATAGATTTTGTTTTGTACGGTAAAGACCTGTTCTGCGCAATTGAAGTCAAAAACAGAACCCGTATAGACAATGTGAACTTCAGGGCTTTCAAGTCATTTGAAAAGGATTACCCCCAGGCAGAAAAAATTCTTTTATACAGGGGTACAGAGCGCCTGAAAAAGGGAGGAGTACTTTGTCTTCCCGTAGATGAGTTTTTATGCAGCCTCGTTCCGGGAAAAGCGCTTTTCTGATTAGCAAACAGTTTTCACAGCAGTATAATTGTGAGATAATTGTTGTAGGTGGCGGCAACCGGAAAAGGTACGAAAATATTTTCCAGGAAAGTATTGAGCGAGCACGATCTGACATACTCTGCGCTGCAAAAGTCTTGTAGGAATCTTGTTAATAAGGATATTGTTGATAAAATAAAAGGCAATTATGAAATAAATGATGTTTTTTTTAAGAAATGGCTTCATACACTTGATATTTAGAAGAGTATTTATCTAATATGACAACACCCTTTTTAATTATATTATCAATCTTATTCGCCACCAATATGGGCGGCTCGGGTATAGCTCCCACTTTCTCCGCGGAGTACGGGGCCGGGGTTGTCACAAAGAAGTCCGCCTCAATTCTTTTTGCCGTTTTTGTTCTTTTGGGAGCCTATCTTCTTGGTTTCAGGGTGGTGGCGGTTATAAGCAGGGGACTGATAGGTGAGGAGCTGATGACAGCCCGTGCCGGAGTTATCATATTCACCGCTACCACGATATCTCTGTTTCTTGCAAATATGTTCAAGATCCCCGCCTCCACCAGCCAGATAACGGTATTCAGCATAGTGGGATACGGTTTTTATCACGGCTCGGTGCAATGGGGTATATTTAAAAGATTAATTCCCATGTGGCTTATTCTCCCCCTTGGAGCTTTTGTTCTTACTTATATCGCCGGCAGGTACCTATACCCCAAGATAAGCCACTGGGACCATAAGGCCATTAAAATATGGGATGTGGCCACCAGCTGCTATACGGCATTCAGCATAGGTTCCAATAACGTGGCCAACGCATCCGGTGTTCTCTCCGGGGCGGGGGTTATGACCA